>NZ_JAFNPI010000001.1:188-98010 GCF_026535955.1 Snodgrassella sp. B3837 | reverse complement strand
ATGTAACGCTTAATCCTCAGGATATCATTAATAAAATTACATTTATCCAGAATGGTGATGATAATGATAATATCATTACCGTATAAATATGGAAATAATCTTATCAACAGAGGTAAAGGAAAAGATAGCTTTACGTCAATGGAGTAATGATACTTTAATCGGTGGTACATGCAATGATTATATGGAAGGTGACTATGGTAACGATACTTATGTTTTTGCCAAAGTTCATGGCCAAGATATCATTAATGATATTCAAGGTACTGCCGATACTATTCAATTTGCCGATGTTGATTTCGAAGAGGAATCTCTTACTAAGATAGCTTATTTCAATTAGAGAAATTCAAAGAAGAGAAGATATGCAATAAACAGGCATCACAATTATTGTGAGGCCTGTTTTTATATGAAAAACAAAATCCTTCAAATCTTTCACTATTGATTTAAATAGCTTTGTTATTTTTTCGCGGTGACCTGCCCTATGCGTTCATAAGCTTATCTTCAGATAAACCAGTCCATGCACACTTCTACCAAAAATACTCACACTATAAAAGCCAAAGGATAAACACATAACTAGATGTATTCATTGGGGAACCAATCTGCCTAAATCCTTAATTAGCCTTTTAAATGTTAAATTATAAACAATATTTTATATTTGTTTTTTTATAACAAAAATTTCATAAATATTCTATCCAGAAAAAAAATTTGGATAATAGAATCATTAAACTATTGAAAAATCCCATTTGCAGAACTTATGTTAACTATGTTAATTTATGGGATATATTCATTAATTTATCATTTACTACAGAGACAGAATATAAAGCTTATGAAAAATTATAGTTTGCAGAAATTACCAAGAGTGCCATAAAAAACTTTACATAATTTTTTGGTTAATATAAGTGAACAATTCAAAGAAATTTAACTTAAATATTGAAATTAAAATTGGCATCACTTTTATTAAATTTCTCTTTATCACTTCTTTCAACCTACAAAATGAGCATAAGAATGAATAAAACTGTTAAAAATATCCAAACTGGGAATGACTGGGCTAAAGATCGCTATTTTTTTCAGCCAGGTCACGGACAAAGCATCGTAAGAGACAAAGGCAACGAATATGACAAAGCCCAATACAATGATCTAATTTTTACTCGAGCCTGTGCAAGCAATGCCACATTCAGCCGTTCTGGTAACGATTTAATCATCAAAGCTTACGGACCGGCAGATTATGTAATATTGCCTGATTACTTCAACCCCAATAACGCTTACAGCCGCGCATTCAACTTTGTCTTTGCCGACAAAACTTTAAGCAGGAATGACATAGCCGCCATGACTTTTATGCTTAATGGCACCAATAATGATGATTTACTTTATGGTTGGGAAAGCAACGACATTATTAATGGTGGAGCTGGTAACGACACCATCTATGGTGGCAACGGCAATGATACCCTGAACGGTGACTCTGGAAATGATCATCTATACGGTGGCTATGGCAACGATATCCTCAATGGTGGTGATGGTGACGACTATCTGGAAGGTGAGCATGGAGACAACATGCTGGTTGGTGGAAATGGTAACGATATCCTGATAGGAAGTGATGATGGCTACAATGTTCTTATCGGCGGTACTGGTAACGATATACTGGCTGGAGGAGACGGCAAAGACCTCTATATTTTTCAAGCCGGCCATGGGCGGGATGTAATTAACGATAAAAGCAGCCAAACAGATGTAAGCAGTATTAATGATGTTAAATTTGAAAAGGCTTACGTAAAAAATGCCCTATTCACCCGCTCAGGAAATAATTTAATTATTGAAGCTTATGGTGGCAATGATTCAGTGACTTTAACCGATTATTTCTGCCCCGATAGTCCGCAAAAGCGTGCCTTTAATTTTATATTCGAAGACAAAACACTTACTGTTAAAGACATTGCCCAAATGACCTTTGTGATAAACGGTACTTGGATTGATGACATTATTACAGGCTGGGACAGTAAAGACATTATCAGTGGCTGGCTGGGAAATGACACGATTTACGGCGGAAAGGGTGACGATATACTCTATGGAGATGCCGGTGATGACTGGCTGTATGGCGAAGAAGATAACGACACTCTTAATGGTGGCGATGGAAATGATCATCTGTATGGTGGTAATGGTCAAGACGTGCTTAATGGCGGCAGCGGTAATGATTTTCTGGATGGAGGAAATGGTAAGGATTTCTATATTTTCCAGTCCGGTCATGGACAAGATACCATTCAGGATAATAGTACAGACACTGACAAAACCCAGTTTAACGATGTTATTTTCGAAAATGCTTGTTCTACTGATGCCAAATTCAGCCGCTCAGGTAATAATCTGATTATTAAAGCCTATGGTGATAAGGATTCTGTTACCTTCACAGATTTCTTTAATTCAGATAATCAATACAGCCGCTCGTTTAATTTTGTCTTTTCTGATAAAACATTAAGTATCAATGATATTGCTGCTATGACATTTACAATCGATGGCACCAATGGAGACGATATACTTAAGGGATGGGACAGCAACGATATCATTAACGGCGGATTGGGAAATGATATTATTTATGGCGGTAATGGCAACGATATTCTTAATGGAGACGATGGAAACGATAAACTCTATGGAGAAAATGGTAACGACTATTTAAGCGGTGGAGCCGGTGACGATTATCTTGATGGTGGCAATGGTAACGACATACTTATAGGTGGAAATGGCAATGATATCTTAATAGGAGGACATGGTTATGACATTTTGAACGGTGGAGCAGGAAATGACATTCTAAGTGGTGGGGACTGGGAAAAAGACCGATATATCTTTCAGGCCGGCCATGGTCAGGATATCATCAATGATTTAGGTTCAAGTACGGATAAAGAGCAATACAACGATGTTGTATTTGAAAATGCCTATATTCAAAATGTGATTTTTAGCCGCTCAGGCAATGATCTTATCATTAGAGCTTATGGTGGCAATGATTCTGTTACTTTAAGCAATTTTTTTAGCCAAAGTAATACCGGCTATCGTGCTTACAATTTTGTTTTTGCCGACATAACTTTGCCAGCAGATATCATCAATAATATAAACATTTCGACAAACGGTACCGACGGTGATGATGTATTACATGGGTGGGAAGGTAACGACATCATCAACGGTAAAGCGGGAAATGATATCCTTTTTGGGGGAAGTGGTAACGACATACTGAATGGTGATGCCGGTAATGACAAACTCTATGGAGAAGATGGCAACGATATTCTGAATGGTGGTGATGGAGATGATTACCTTGATGGCGGTAATGGGGACGATATTCTTATCGGCGGTAGCGGTAACGATATCCTGATAGGTGGCAATGGCTATGATGTACTAATTGGCGGTACTGGCAATGACATTCTTTCAGGTGAAGAAGGCAAAGACCTGTATATCTTCCAGGCTGGTCATGGACAGGATACTATATATGACAAAAGCCAATCTACAGAAAAATGCCAGTTTAACGATATAAAATTTGAAAAAGCATTATCTTCGAATGCTGTATTTAGCCGCACAGGAAATAATTTAATTATTAAGGCTTATGGAAGTAATGATTCTGTTACTTTGACTGATTTTTTCGACCGCGAAAACCCCTATACCCGTGCATTCAACTTTATTTTCGAAGATAAAACATTCACCGTCGATGATATTGCTAAAATGACATTCATAATTGAAGGTACCAATGCAGATGATGTGCTCAATGGATGGGACAGCAACGACATCATCAATGGCCGAAAAGGCAATGATGTTATTTACGGAGGTAAAGGCAACGATATTCTCTATGGGAATGAAGGTCATGACACAATTTACGGAGAAGAAGGTGATGACAATATTATTGGCGGTAGTGGCAATGATATCCTTCTAGGCGGTGGCGGGAATGATTCACTCTTGGGTGAAGAAGGCTACGATATACTGAATGGAGGTGCAGGTAATGATTATCTCTATGGTGGCAATTTTGAAAGAGATATGTATGTTTTCAATGCCGGCCACGGACAAGATGTAGTCAGCGATATGGCTGCAAATTCCCAACAAGGTGATATTCTGGCTTTCAAAGACTATAAAAGTAATGAATTGTGGTTTAGTCATAACGGCAATGATTTAATTATCAGCCATCTAGGCACTACAGATCAGGTGACAGTTAAAAACTGGTATCTCACTGATTACTGTCGCCAATACTGCATCACCACGGCTGATGGTAAAGAAATATTTGCCTCACAAATTCAGCAATTAGTGAATGCCATGTCATCCTTTAGTTCTGATTCGCAAAACATTCCATCAATAGATGAACAAAAGATGCTATTCAATCAGCAGGCAATCATTTCATCATACTGGGGAAATTAAATTTAAATTTTTAATACCGATTTAATATTTAATAAAAGGAATCCACCACGGGATTCCTTTTTATTTTTCCGAAAAATTATTTTAAATAAGCAAACATATAATTTAAAAATAAAACCGGCTAAGTATAAATACAGAGCCAGTTTTACTTTACAAACTGAGATGTGTGTCCATCCCAAACAAATATAAATTGTTATAGGTGCATACCAGTTAGACGAGCAGTATCCTGAGCAATCATCAGCTCTTCATTGGTTGGAATCACCATCACAGATGCTTTACTATCTGCTGTGCTGATTACACCTGGCGTACCAAAGCAAGCTTCCATATTGGCATCATGATCCAGAATCAGACCGAACACATTCAGATAATTCACTACTTTTTCACGCATCATGGTAGAGTTTTCACCAATACCTCCAGTAAAGACCAGCGCATCAAGACTGCCACAAGCAACCATCATGCCGCCTACATATTTAGCTAAGCGGTAAGCAAAAACATCCAAAGCCAGCTCTGCCCCTTTATGTCCATTAGCGGCTGCTTCTTCCAGCATGCGGCAATCATTGGACAGATTAGATAAACCGAGCAATCCGCTTTCCTTGTTCAGCATTTCAGTAATCTGTTCGATGCTCATTTTGGCATTAGCAGCTAAGAATGAAAAAATACTTGGATCAATGTCACCACAACGGGTACCCATTACGAGCCCTTCCAGCGGAGTCAGACCCATGCTGGTATCCTGTGAACGGCCATTTTTCACAGCTGTAATGGATGCACCATTGCCCAGATGAGCAATAACCATACTCATTTCATTGATATCACGCTTTAAAAAAGCAGCGGTTTCCTGTGCCACATAGCGATAGCTGGTACCATGAGCACCATAACGGCGCACACCATAACGAGTATATAGGGTGGATGGAACAGCATAGTGATAGGCATGTGGAGGCATAGTCTGATGAAATGCAGTATCAAACACCGCTACCTGCGGTAAGTCCGGAAATGCCTGCTGAGCAGCCTGAATACCCAGAATATGAGCCGGATTGTGTAATGGAGCCAACACAATACAGGCTTCGATATCTCGCATTACTTCAGGAGTAATCACTGTGGACTGAGTAAAACGTTCGCCACCATGAACCACACGGTGACCAATCGCTTTTACGCGGTCGTACAGTCCTAAATCTTTCAGCTGTTCCAGCAAAGCCATAACAGCAGCTACATGGTCATGACTACCTGTCAAAGCGTGTTTGTGTTTTTCACCATTTATTTTAAAAGTAATGAAAGCATCAGTATTGCCTACTTTTTCAGCCAGACAGCTCATTAAAACTTCTTTTTCGGCCACATCCATTACTGCAGCTTTCACGGAAGAACTGCCGCAATTAAGTACCAATACTAAATCTTGCTCACTCATGTTGTTGTCCTGTTTATTTTATTACTCAGTTTCAAAAAGAAAGTTCATTCTTTTTTTGATTAACGGGCAAACAGCGTTCGTGCACCTGTAAAACGCTGGCTGAAATAGGGTTGATCCAGTCTGGCCGTACGAATCACACCGTTACTGGAAGGAGCATGAATAAATTCACCGTTACCGATATACAACCCCATATGAGAATACGTCTGACCCGAAGTATTGAAAAAAACCAAATCCCCGACCTCCAGATCGCGCGTACGAATTGGAGCAGAAACAGCGGCTATATCTCGAGCAGTACGGGGTAGCCTTACTTGCAAAGCTTGCTGGTAAACATATTGCACCATACCACTACAATCAAAACCATTATCACGGGTACTACCACCATATCGGTACGGGGTGCCTATCAGACTCAGGCTTTGCAGCATTAATTCCTGGCTGCCTGCCCGGTGGCTGATTTTAGTAATCCGGATAGGAGCCAGATGGTGCTGACTGGCAATCTGAACTCCTTTTCGTTTTCCAGTACCACAGGCCGAAAGAAACAGAATCAGCGCGCCTAAAACGGCACGCCGCTGTGCATTACATGCCATCATTCATTGATACCCTGTGTGATTAACTGATTCATCCCTACTACGGAAATATAACATGAGTTGGTAATAATTTCTCTAAGCAAAAAGGCTTAACTGATTATCATTACAATACCTAACCTTGTCGTACAAAACCCACAAAAGAGCTAACAAAGCCTGATTTAAACGCCCTTGCCGACTTTTATTTTCTTGACAGTAGCTTTGCGCAAGAATAGAGTAGATACACTAATTTGTAAAAACCAGCTGAGAAACAGACGCCTGTCCGCTTTTTCAGCCGCAATTATAACACTTTAGTAGTAATGACACTCATCGGGCATCAAGAGACAGGAAGCAGCATGCAGGACTTTGCACCACTCATTATTCGCAATCATCATCTCATTCCGATAGTACAGGGAGGGATGGGCGTAGGTATTTCCGCGTCCAAACTAGCCAGTGCCGTAGCACGTGAAAATGGTGTTGGTACCATTGCAAGTGTAGATTTGCGTCATCTTCATCCCGATTTACTGGAACAATCTAAAGAAAATCCCACCCAGGAAAAATACGATTCCCTCAACCGGATTGCTTTAGACCGAGAAATCAAAGCTGCCTTGGCACAGTCAGAAGGACGAGGCATGATTGCCGTAAATGTCATGAAAGCGGTAAAAGACCATCAGGCAATGGTACAACAAGCCTGTGAATCCGGTGCTCATGCAATTGTAATGGGTGCAGGCTTGCCATTAGATTTACCTGATATGACCGAAAATTTTCCTGACGTTGCTCTTTTGCCGATTTTGTCCGAATCCCGTGGTATCGCCATTGTCCTCAAACGCTGGATGAAAAAAAACCGGCTTCCGGATGCAATTGTAATTGAGCACCCAGCACATGCAGCCGGTCATCTTGGAGCTGCCACAGTAGCTGGAGTCAATGATGAACGTTTTGAATTCAAACGAGTTTTAACCGAAACATTTGAATTATTTAAAAAACTGGATTTAGAGCGGGAAAAAATCCCTTTAATCATCGCTGGTGGGATGGCCAACTTTCAGAAAATCTCCACCGCCCTGAAAGAATGGGGTGCTGCCGCCGTACAGATAGGTACAGCCTTTGCCGTTACGCAGGAAGGTGATGCACATATCAATTTCAAAAAAACACTGGCTGGTGCTGAAGGTGAACAAATTGTTGAGTTCATGTCTGTCGCCGGTTTACCAGCGCGCGGTGTCAAAACTAAATTTCTAGACAGCTACTTGAAACGAGAAAGTGTTTTGCAGGCCAATGCCAAAGCCGATCCACGACGCTGTACACAAGGTATTAATTGTTTATCTGTATGTGGACTACGTGATGGACTGGAAAAAGTCGGCCAATTTTGTATTGACTTAAAGTTGGCTGCAGCTTGGCGCGGTGAAACTGACAAAGGTTTGTTTTTCCGCGGTAAAGATCCTTTACCTTTTGGCAATGCTATGCGTACGGTTAAAGAAACCATTGACTATTTATTAACCGGACATATACAGGCTGAACAAAAATCTGCCTGAGTGTTCATTTTGTTCATTAAGCCACTTAATATGTGGCTTTTTATTTATTCATTAGTTTTATACACACTTAATACGCTTAAGTCTGCCAGCAACTGATATAAGCGCAGTAATAAAAATTACAACTTACTGCTGCGGTAAACAGATTGGTGGTAGTATCAAAGTATAGAAAATTTGATGCATATACCACTATGAATCCAAAACTAGAATTATTACAACCCTATCCTTTTGCCCGCCTGCGTAAATTAACGGATGGATTAGAACCGCCAGCCAATCTAAAACCTATATCCTTACATATTGGCGAACCAAAGCATCCCACCCCTGCAGTGCTTACGGACGCATTGCAGCAACATCTGGACGGATTTGCTGTATATCCCCTTACGGCGGGGATACCTGAATTAAAAGAAGCCTGCGCCCAGTGGCTAAACCGCCGATATGATGGTTTAAGTGTCAATGCTGAAAGTGAAGTGCTGCCAGTTTTAGGTAGTAGAGAGGCATTATTTGCTTTTACCCAAACCATTATAGATACAAGCAGCGAGTATAAACCTGTCGTAATTAGCCCTAATCCGTTTTATCAGATATATGAAGGAGCTGCTTTACTGGCTGGCGCACGAGTAGAATATGTCAATTGTCGGGCACCACACTTCATGCCCCAATGGGAGGAAATTGATAGCAACACATGGTCAAAAGTGCAGTTGGTATTCGTTTGTTCACCAGGCAATCCAAGCGGTGCCGTCATGAATCTAGAAGAATGGCAGAAATTATTTGCACTACAAGTCAAATATGGCTTTGTTATTGCTTCAGATGAATGTTATTCAGAAATTTACTTTGATGATAACAATAAACCCTTAGGAGCTTTGCAAGCTGCAACACAATCGGGACGAACATTTGATAATTTAATTATGTTCACCAGCCTATCCAAACGCTCTAATGCACCAGGATTGCGTTCGGGCTTTGTAGCTGGCGACAGCAAACTCTTGTCCAGCTTTTTACTATACCGTACCTATCATGGTAGTGCCATGAGTTTACCAGTACAGTACGCCAGTATCGCTGCATGGAATGATGAACAGCATGTAATCGAAAACCGACAACTGTACCGAGAAAAATTCGATAAAGTCTTACCAATTTTACAGCGCAAATTCGCTATCCACAAACCTGATGCCTCTTTTTATTTGTGGTTATCAGTACCCGACTGCGATGATTTAGCCTTTACTCAAAAATTATGGCAAAAGGCTGCAATCAGGGTATTACCGGGTCGCTATCTTGCACGCAATACACCTCATGGCAACGCTGGTGCCGGTTATGTCCGCATTGCATTGGTTTCCAGTGTAGAAGAATGCATTGAGGCAGCTAATCGAATGGTTAATTTGTCTTTCTAACAACATCTTTAAACAAATAATTAATAACATAAAACCAGAAATGCATGTATTGAATACAAATATTTCTGGTTTTAATTTTATAATGCTATAGCAATTATTCTACATTCTGTACCTGTTCACGCATTTGTTCAATCAGCACTTTCAGCCCTACTGAAGCCTGAGTACATTCAATGGCAATGGCTTTACTACCCAGCGTATTCGCTTCACGGTTTAGTTCCTGCATCAGAAAGTCTAGACGCTTACCTACACTACCATTATGCTCCTGCAGAAGACGTCTTGTTTCAGCGATATGTGTATTCAGCCGATTCAGCTCTTCATCCACATCAGCCTTTTGCATAAACAGTACAAATTCTTGTTTCAGACGTTCCGCATCTACCTGTGCCACAGCTTCGCGTAAGCGTGTTTCGGACTTATTCATATAATCCTGCAACAATTGAGGAAACAGCTGCTGTATTGCAGCCACAATATCGCTCATATCATTTAGCCTGTTCAACAGATGCTGTTGCAGTTTCTCTCCTTCTCGAGCCCTTGCAGCCTTAAGTTCGGATAATACTTGCTTGAGCAATGTCTGCACACCATTTAATAAGACATCATCATCCTCTGAAGTGGCCATAAGCACACCAGGGAAATGAAGAATATCGGCCACTGTTAACTTACCCAAATCCTTATGCTGGCGACGCAACTGATGATTAAATGCAGCCAGCTGCTCTACCAATTGATGATTGATAGGCAGACTTTCTGTATTCTGATTAGGTAATGCCTGAATCTGTATGCGGCATTCCAGTTTCCCACGAGCCACTTCCGCACTGATTAATTCACGCATCTGTCCTTCAAAAGGACGTAATTCCTCTGGTACTTTAAACTGAATGTCTAGATAACGATGATTTACAGCCCTAAGCTCAATGTTGATTTGACGACTACCAAATTGTCCTGAACCGTTTGCATAGCCAGTCATACTGTATAACATATTATTTTCCTTAAAACGTTTTTTCCTGCCTGCTATTATTCAAACTGGCAATTAAATCAAGTATAACGAAATCCGCTTAATTCTTAAAAGACCTAATTAGTATGATGAACAGCATACAAGTAATATAATATTTGCTTTATCACTCTTTCCTGTCCTGCCAGCATGAAAACCAATACAGTACCTAACCGCACCATCCGTGCAAACGATGAACCGCGTCAACTGACGATTGTTCCGCATTTTTTGCCTCATGCTGATGGTTCCGTACTTATCAGCTGCGGTAATACCAAAGTTATCTGCACAGCCACCATCGATGAAAATGTACCTCCTTTTTTGAAAGAAAGCGGACGTGGCTGGGTGACTGCAGAATATGGCATGCTGCCCGCTTCTGCCAACGGGCGCATGCGCCGTGAAGCAGTAGCTGGTAAACAGACTGGTCGAACACAGGAAATCCAGCGCCTGATTGGCCGTTCCTTACGGGCAGTAGTAGACATGAAAAAGCTGGGCAGCCGCCAAATACTGATTGATTGTGATGTAATTCAGGCTGATGGAGGTACCCGGACCGCTAGCATAAGTGGTGCTTTCGTCGCGATGTCTCTGGCTATAAGCAAACTGCTTAACCAAGGCGTCATCATAGAAAATCCCATCCGTGAAGCAGTTGCCGCTATTTCTGTTGGTATGCTTGACAACACATTGTTACTTGACCTGGATTATCCAGAAGATTCAAACTGCGATGCTGACATCAACATTGTTATGACTGCATCAGAACAATTAGTGGAAATTCAGGGTACCGCAGAGGGTGCCACATTTAGTATCCAGCAGTTGAATCAATTAATCAGTCTGGCACAAAAAGGCATTCGTTCTATTCTTGCTGCTCAGCAGCAAGCATTAAAAGCCTATTAATTCAAACAAATACAACTAACTATTATCTAAATTTAAAGATAATTTAAAACAAGCCGCTTGAATCTGACAAAATACTGATTCAGCGGCTTGTTTTTACATGATAAAAATGCTACAAAGAACGCCCTGACTGGATAAATAAGCAGATAGTGTTTACACAGTCTCTCCTTTTTTGACAATAAAACAACTCAGAAAGCAAGCAGTATTATGGCGTTAATCGTACAGAAATACGGCGGTACCTCAGTAGGTTCAGTAGAACGCATTAAAAACGTAGCGCGTCGGGTAGCACAGGCCAAAGCCAATGGTGATGATGTTGTCGTAGTGGTTTCCGCAATGAGTGGCGAAACCAATCGTTTAGTTGCACTGGCTCATGAAATACAGGAAAAACCCAATCCACGTGAAATGGATGTTGTACTTTCAACCGGAGAGCAAGTTACGATCGGCCTTCTAGCCATGGCTTTACACAGCATTGGAGTAGATGCCAAAAGCTATACCGGCTGGCAGGTAGCGGTAAAAACCGATTGCGCTCACACCAAAGCCAGAATCGATGCAATTGACGAAATTCGCATTCGTAGCGATCTGAATGCAGGTAAGGTTGTCATCATAGCAGGCTTTCAGGGTGTAAACGCGAACAACGACATCACTACGCTAGGCAGAGGCGGTTCTGATACCTCAGCTGTGGCTCTGGCCGCAGCATTGAAAGCAGACGAATGCCAGATATATACCGATGTAGACGGCGTCTACACAACCGACCCGCGGGTCGTACCAGAAGCACGGCGTCTAGAAACCATTTCATTTGAAGAAATGCTAGAACTGGCTAGTTTGGGGAGCAAGGTTTTGCAAATCCGTTCGGTAGAATTTGCCGGCAAATACAAAGTGCGGCTGCGCGTCTTAAGCAGTTTGGAAAACAGTGGCAAAGGTACTTTAATAACGTTTGAAGAGGATCAAGATATGATGGAACATGCGGCAGTATCCGGTATTGCTTTTGATAAAAATCAGGCACGAATTAATGTGCGTGGTGTGCCGGATACACCGGGAATGGCTTCTCAGATACTCGGTGCCGTAGCCGATGCCAATATTGAAGTAGACATGATTATCCAGAATGTAGGTTCTGCAGGCACCACAGATTTCTCTTTCACCGTACCACGTAGCGATTATCAAAATACATTGGATATTCTGCATGAAGTGCAGAAAACTATCGGTGCCCGCGAAGTTTGCGGCGATGATACCGTATGCAAAGTTTCCATTGTTGGCATGGGCATGCGTTCACATGTAGGCATTGCCTCCACCATGTTCCGCACATTAGCGAAAGAAAACATCAATATCCAAATGATTTCTACTTCTGAAATCAAAGTATCCGTGTTAATTGATGAAAAATATCTGGAGCTGGCTACGCGCGTGCTGCATCAAGTATTTGAGCTTGATAAAGAACCATCCCAAAGAAGTTAAAACATCTATTTAATTCTTGTAAAGTTCACAAACGGCCGGCCGAGTCACATCAGTCGGCCTTTAATTATTGTACAATGGCAGCTATTTGTTTAAATTATTGCTGCATCCATGTCCCATACACCAAAACACGAATACGAAAACAACAAGCTGGTCAAACGGCTCCGTCATCAGGTTGGTGCTGCTATCAATGATTTTCAGATGATTGCAGACGGCGACAAAATCATGGTTTGCCTCTCTGGTGGCAAGGATAGCTATGCATTGCTGGATATCCTGCTGCGATTACAGAAATCCGCTCCTGTACGGTTTGAGATTCTGGCCGTTAATCTGGATCAGAAGCAACCAGGCTTTCCAGCGCATATTTTGCCGAATTATCTGAGCAGTCTGGATGTCCCGTTTAAAATCATTGAAGAAGATACATATAGTGTTGTCAAACGCGTGATCAATGAAGGTAAAACCACCTGCGGGCTGTGTAGCCGTTTACGGCGCGGCATTCTGTACCGAGTAGCAAAAGAAAATGGCTGTACCAAAATCGCTTTAGGTCACCATCGCGACGACATTTTGGAAACCCTGTTTCTTAATATGTTCTATGGTGGCAAGCTTAAAGCCATGCCTCCCAAACTGTTATCAGATAATGGCGAGCACATCATCATCCGTCCTCTGGCTTATGTTAAAGAAAAAGACCTCATTCGCTTTGCACAAATCCAGAATTTCCCCATTATTCCATGCAATCTTTGTGGCTCTCAGCCCAATCTGCAAAGACAGGTAATTAAAGATATGCTGCAACAGTGGGATAAAACATTTCCCGGACGGATTGAATCCATGTTTTCCGCCTTGCAGAACGTCATACCCTCTCATTTGGCAGACACTCAGTTATTTAACTTCGTAGCGTTGCAACAAGGACAAAAACTGCCACATGGTGGCGATACAGCTTTTGACCGTGAATATTATCCAACTACACCAACGCTGGCACAGACCGGCGAATTTACACAGCTTGCAACCACAGTAAAACCTATTATTAACATTTTAGATTCCCGACATTAAGCCCCTATGAATCAATCAAGAAAAAAATTAACTCCCGCAAAAGCCATGGTCGCCGCCATTAGTGGCTACGCCATGGATGGTTTCGACCTATTGATACTGGGTTTTATGCTCAGCGCCATTAGCACAGACCTTGGTCTCAACGCTTCTCAGGCCGGTTCTCTCGTCACATGGACCCTAATTGGCTCAGTTGTTGGCGGCATTGTATTTGGTCACCTAAGCGACCGATTCGGCCGTGTGCGCATGCTCTCACTGACTATTCTTATGTTTGCCGTATTCACTGGCCTATGCGCCATTGCACAGGGCTACTATGATCTGCTGATATATCGAGCACTAGCTGGCATGGGCCTAGGCGGTGAATTCGGTATCGGCATGGCCATGATTGCAGAAGTCTGGCCAGCAGCAAAGCGCAATCGTGCCTCAGCATTTGTCGGCATAGGCTGGCAGCTCGGCGTACTGGCTGCCGCATTCATTACCCCATTCTTGCTCAGCATTATTGGCTGGCGCGGTATGTTCCTAGTCGGATTGTTTCCTGCTGTGGCCTCCTACTTCATCCGTCACGATACCAGCGAACCAGAGCAGTTTACCCGTGAACACAAAGCCAAAGGTGAGCTGTCCTTTTCAGGTCGCCTGTGTTTACTGATCAAAGACCGTCAGACGGCCAAAACCAGCCTTGGCATCTTCATTCTCTGTGCAGTACAAAATTTTGGCTACTACGGTTTAATGATATGGATGCCCAGCTATCTGGCCAACAAACTGGGCTTCAGCCTCACTGCATCCGGTAATTGGACAGCAGTCACCGTAATCGGAATGATTATCGGCATCTGGCTATTTGGATTTCTCGCCGACCATTTTGCACGCTGGAAAATTTTTCTGATTTACCAAATAGGTGCCTTTATTATGGTGGCACAGTATGCCCAATTACAGGATCCTGCCGCCCTGCTAATCTGTGGAGCAATAATGGGATTGTTTGTTAATGGCATGATTGGTGGTTATGGCGCCCTCATATCCGATAATTTCCCACCACATGTACGCGCCACAGCTCAGAACGTCCTCTTCAACCTTGGTCGCGGAGTTGGCGGTTTTGGACCACTTGTTATAGGTTTTTTTGTAAAAGAATGGTCTTTCTATGCCGCCTTGTGCTTACTAGCGTCCATCTATCTGTTAGACATCATTGCAACCCTGTGGCTGATACCTAAACACAACCAAACCCCATCCAAAGACGACAGCCTTGGCGTAATAGGCTGATAAACCAGCCTGACTGATTAATTTTTCCATCAGTGCAGTGGTACAATACCCTGCACTGATTTTTTAGCCATTATTCAACAAATAAACATGACCACACTAAACAAAATTATTCTCTTTACTGACAAAGACGGCTTTGCCCGTTTTAAGGAAGAAAAAATCGAATTAAGCGAAGGCAATGAAAAAAGCCGCTTATCCATATGGATGAATGCGGAAGGTCTACAATTACGCCAAAGTCCGGTTGGCTTTGCCAGCGACTTTCACTGTACCGGCAAACCGCAATGGCTATTTGTACTACAGGGCATCATGGAAATCGGCTTGCGTGATGGTACAACCCGCCGCTTCGGACCTGGTGAATATTTCTATTCTGCAGACACCCTACCAACAGGTGTCTCATTTGATACAAACATTCACGGACATTGCAGCCGCCTGATTGGCGATAAACCACTGATTACCGCTTTTATCCGTGACTAAATTAACAGCATAAATATCCATACAAAGGAAAATATAATATGTCAGAATCAATGCTTTTCACTCTGCCCGACGCTGAAGACAACAGCTTCAGCATCGCCGAACACCTACCCGCCGTTGTCTATTTTTATCCCAAAGACAACACCCCGGGCTGTACAACTGAGGCACAGGAATTCAGCGCCTTACTACCTCAATTCAAACAACTTGGTTACAGCGTAGTGGGCATATCCCGCGATACAGAAAAAAGTCATCACAATTTCATCTGCAAATATCAACTCAACGTCACCTTGTTATCCGATTGCGAAGAAAAGGTGTGCCGACAGTTTGACGTACTCAAAGAAAAAAACATGTATGGCAAAAAAGTATTCGGTATAGAAAGAAGCACCTTCATTCTAGATAAAAATGGCAACATTGTGCAGGAATGGCGCAAAGTCAAAGCAGCCGGCCATGCTCAGACCGTTTTAGATACCTTACAAAACCATGTCTAGTTACCTCTACCATGCCCCTTGCTGCCCGCTAATTATAGATTGCCACCCGCTGAATTACATACAAAGCATACGCTGGCAAAAAGACACAACAGAAAAAATGCCCGAATTAACCGGTTTCTGGGCACAACAGCTTGACGCTTACTTTGACGGCACCTTACACAATTTCAACCTCTCACCTTCATCCGCAGGTACTGAATTTCAGCAGCGCGTCTGGCAGGTTATCGCCTCCATACCATATGGGCAGGTAGCCACCTACGGCGATATAGCTCGCATATTGGGCAGCGCCCCCAGAGCTGTGGGGCAAGCTTGTGGCAAAAATCCTTTACCTATTGTTATTCCCTGTCACCGAGTAATTTCAGCTACTGGTCTAGGTGGATTCAGTCTGAGCAACGATAGTTTCGAACTGGGTATCAAACGCTGGCTACTTACCCATGAAAATGCCACATGGTAACCCAAGCCTTACCAGCAGAATTGCTCGAACCAATTGAATCATTACTAGAGCATTTATGGCTGAGCGAACAACTGGCTTTTAACACTCTGGAAAGCTACCGACGCGATCTAAGCAAAATAGCCCGACGCTTACATGCACAGCAACTGAACTGGTCCAACGTAGACGCGTTATCACTGGCCACTGCCCTATTTATAGATACAGAAAAGCCATCATCACAAGCGCGCGCCTTGTCAGCATGCAAACGACTGTTTAGTTGGATGCAAGAATACAATCGGCGGCAGGATTTACCCACAGAGCAACTTCAGATGCCGAAAAAAGGACAGCATCTGCCCGATATCATATCTGAAAGCCAGATAGATGCCTTGCTGGCAGCTCCAGATACTGAATCGATACATGGTTTGCGCGATAAAGCTTTACTCGAACTAATGTACGCCACCGGATTACGTGTCAGCGAAGCTGTCAACCTGCACATAAACGAAATTGATTTACAAAACGGCTTACTTAGCACCATCGGTAAAGGCAACAAGCAACGTATGGTACCTCTTGGCGAAGAAGCCACAGACTGGCTACAAAACTACTTTACACATGCCAGACCTGCCTTACTTAAAGGAAAAGCATGTGATGCCGTATTTGTCAGCCAGAAAAAAACCGCCATCAGCCGCCAGCTTGCTTGGATGATTGTAACCAAATATGCAAGCGCTGCCGGTATTCATCACCTTAGTCCGCATGGATTACGCCATGCCTTTGCCACACATCTGGTTAATCACGGAGCCGATTTGCGCGTCGTCCAGCTTCTGCTGGGACATGCAGACATAGGGACCACCCAAATCTATACTCACGTTGCCAATGAACGCTTGAAACAACTGGTACATGAGCACCACCCACGTGGCTAAAACAATTTATATTCAAGTGAAAATTTTATTTTATATAAATATCTTACCAGCCAGTCGACTAATTGCCTAATCTGAAAGAGCCGGAATCAGTTCATTTAATACATCATAATGACATCAAGAAGTAATTAGAAGCGAACTTTCAAAATCTTTTATTTAACCTGCTTACTCCAACTTTTTTTCATGCTGATCCCAAACGGACACATAATGCATCATCCAATAAAATAGCCAGCACGCATTGCATACTGGCCACACTATATTCGAACTAGCAATACCAACACCAAATAATATTAAAATAAACCTAAGCTAGATCCAATATTCACAGAATTCTGTGGCGTAGGCTGCATCGTAAATTTCGGACTTCCGGTATAGTCAAACTTGATACGATAGTCCATTTTAATTGCTAGCTTAAATTCTTTAACTTTATCCAAAGGGATTTCCATTTCAGTTCTCATCCCAGTAATACGTCCCTTAGAATCCAGATAAAAATTATATATAATCGGTGAAGAATTATTTTTCAACTGCTGAATAAAATAAGCAGCTGGTACACCAGACCTGCCATTATCATCACCAGTATAGATAGCCGTCAAACCATCAACAACATTTTGTAAAACCGCATAATCCTGTGGTTGATATTTACTATCCGATCCGGCTTTAGCAGCAGCCTGCTTCAAACTTTCAGAAATGCTTTTCAGCATAGCTATATCATACTTCAAACTCATTGCATAGTTTGAATTCAGCCTAACCTGATATTTAGCTTCCAGATTTTTACCGAATTCATCTACATCAACCTTTGTAAATGCATTTGCATCAATAGCAGCATAACCATCATCTACAGATTTAGGTAGGCTTTTAAGCAAATCTTCAACCGGTAAATGCACCAGTCGTTCTTGTGGTACTGCGACTTGCAAATATCTGTCCCCCACTACTCGAGTAGGATTTGATTGCTCATTCATAATATCTGAGATATTAGTTATCGCAGAGGCATCCACATATACTGCTAAATTATTAAAATCAATATAGGTTGGAAATTTATAAGAAACTAAAGCATTTTTGTTTTCATAGCGCAATTCCGGAATAACTTCCACACGTCCTTTCGGCATATCCACTGCACCGGTGAAAGGAATGGTAAAAGATTTACTCAATAAATTTAGTACCCTATTTAACGACTTCATTTGCTTCTTATAGAAATCTCTTTCATCTGCAACTTCTGCTTCTTCATCCGAATTCGAATCTAAATCCACGTCAAAGGCATCACTTGCTTTATGTTCAATTACATCAGAATTTTTATCAGCTATATCTGCATTAACCTGATTTGGTACATCTAGTTTAAGCGTGCCCGAAAAATTGTACTGATTGTCCTCCTTCATCATCCGCTGCATACCAGCGCGAACCATCTTATCAGGAGATTGTTCTATCTTAGAAGACCCACATGCAGATAACAATCCGCCCACTGTAAGCGCCAAAATTAATTTAGTCATTTGTAATTGCATAGTTTTCCCTTGAAAACAAAATTCAAAAAAATTTAAATACGTTAATTATTGTAAATGATATACGAAACTATACCAGCAAATCATAAATTTCATGTATGGCTAAAATCAAATATGATTTATCACCATATAATCAATTACAAACAAACCTATCTGTAATTATATTTAATAAATACCTAATAAACAGCAAATTACCTGAAACATCATTTCACTTATAACTTCTGACTACATTAAACAATGACATCAATACACACCTTGTCCCCTTATTTCTGATTTTCGCATACATCATATAATGGCACTTATCAATCACGATAGATTAAAAACCGACAATTGCTCATAATCATAAAAATATGACATAAAATAGTATAATTTTTTTCCGGATATAAAAAACAGACAGAAAAATCTGCCTGTTTTTTCAATAAGACATATCAGCCCATGCAATTAGAACTAACTACTCTGTAAACACTTACGCCAGCGAGCCACCTGTGCCCGAACCTGCACAGGTGCTGTACCACCTATATGATTACGAGCATTCAAACTGCCTTCCGGCGATAATACCAGATAAACATCTTCCTCAATCAAACCAGAGAAAGACTGCAGCACTTCCAGAGGTAATTCGCTTAATTCTTTTTGCTGTTCTTCGGCAAGACGTACAGCACGTGCCACCACCTCATGACTGTCACGAAATGGTAAACCCTTTTTCACCAAATAATCAGCTAGATCAGTTGCCGTAGCAAAACCCTGTAAAACCGCTGCTCGAAGATTTTTAGGCTTCACACTCACACCACGCATCATATCTGCATAAATCCTCAGTGTGTCAACCAACGTATCTACCGTATCAAAAAGAGGTTCCTTGTCTTCTTGATTGTCCTTGTTATAGGCCAATGGCTGCGATTTCATCAAGGTAATCAGCCCCATCAAATGTCCGACCACCCGCGCACTTTTTCCTCGTACCAGTTCCGGTACATCCGGATTTTTCTTTTGCGGCATAATGCTCGACCCTGTACAGAAACGGTCGGCAATATCAATAAAGCCAAAGCACGGACTCATCCAATATATCAGTTCCTCACTCAGCCTCGAAAGATGCATCATAAGAATCGATGCGGCTGCAGTAAACTCAATAGCAAAATCCCGATCTGATACCGCATCCAAAGAATTTTGACATATAGCCTCAAAGCCCAGTAATCGCGCTGTCACTTCCCGATTTATCGGAAAAGTTGTCCCTGCCAGAGCGGCCGCACCCAGAGGCATCCGGTTTACTCGATGACGGCAATCTTGCATTCGCTCGCAGTCTCGTCCCAGCATCTCCACATACGCCAGCATATGATGACCAAAGCTCATAGGCTGAGCCACCTGCATATGCGTAAAGCCAGGCATCACCACCTCTGCATTTTTTTCAGCCAAATCAACCAGCGCAGACTGCAAATCATTGATAAGCAACACAATGCGGTCAATTTCTTCACGCAGCCATAAACGGATATCCGTCGCTACCTGATCATTGCGACTTCGACCGGTATGTAGACGTTTACCGGCTTCACCGACTTTCTGCGTAAGCAGATGTTCCACATTCATATGAACATCTTCCAAATCAACTGACCAGTCGATTTTACCGGCAGCAATTTCATGTAGAATTTCCCGCATACCCTGCTGAATTGCGTTCAAATCTTCCGCACTAAGCACACCAGCCTGCTGCAACATCTGCGCATGTGCCAGAGAACCCTCAATATCACATTGAGCAAGACGCTGATCAAAAGTAATCGATGCAGTGTACTGCTTTACCAGCTCACTAACCGGCTCATGAAAACGGCCCGACCAGGCTTTTTCACCCATACAACTTTCTCCACTATATTCTATAAAAACACAAAACATTGCTGACAAACTTCAACTATCAGCAACAAATTATATACACTTACAAAACAGCACCACTCCCGACAGACACAAACCTACAAAACACCTCGGGCACGATCAGCATGAAAACGCATTTGAAATTCACTAAATTTACCCGCTTCAATAGCCAGACGCATTTCTGCAGTCAGAATCTGATAATAGCGTAAATTATGAATAGTATTTAATTGAGCACCCAGAATCTCACCCACACGCTGCAAATGATGCAGATAAGCACGACTGAAATGCTGGCAAGTGTAACAATCGCAGCTTTCATCCAGCGGGCGCTGGTCATGGCGATAGATAGCATTACGGATTTTCACATCTCCAAAACGTGTAAACAGCCATCCATTACGCGCATTTCGCGTTGGCATCACACAATCAAACATATCAATACCATACGCCACACCATATACTAAATCTTCAGGTGTACCCACACCCATCAGATAGTGCGGTTTATTCGCCGGAAGTTTAGGTCCAATAGCACGTAAAATACGATACATTTCAGGTTTTGGCTCTCCCACCGAAAGACCACCTACAGAGAGACCGGGAAAACCGATTTCTTCCAAACCAGCAAGCGACTGCTCACGCAGGTCTTCATACATTCCGCCTTGCACAATACCAAACAAAGCATTCGGATTGTTCAGACGTTCAAATTCGTTTTTACTACGCTCCGCCCAGCGCAAACTCATCTGCAAAGATTTTTCTGCTTCTCCTGCATCCACATTTCCATCAGGGCACTCATCCAGCTGCATCACAATATCAGAATTCAGCACCGTCTGAATCTGCATGGATATTTCAGGTGATAAAAACAGCTTGTCGCCGTTAATAGGACTGCGGAAGGTACACCCTTCTTCTGTTAGCTTCCGCATTTGCGCCAGCGAAAACACTTGAAAACCACCTGAATCCGTCAATATCGGCCGCTTCCAACCTATAAAATCATGCAGACCACCAAAATCACGGATAACATCCAAACCCGGTCGCAGCCAAAGATGAAACGTATTACCCAGAATAATCTGCGCCTTAATTTCCTCTAGAGTACGTGGTGACATTGCCTTTACTGAACCATAAGTTCCCACCGGCATAAAAACCGGCGTCTCCACCGTACCATGATTCAATTCAAGCGTACCACGGCGCGCAAAACCATCCGTACGCTGTAAAGTAAATTTCAGCATATAACTTATTTAATATCAAAAAATATGACAGAATTTCCCATTATAGCCCAAACCTACACATTTCGCCGGGCAAGCATTGCCAAGCAAAAACCAAATCGTTAAAATAAATTCCTTAACTGAAGCGAAAGTTCATCAGAACTGACGCATTAAATTATCCTATTAATTTATAAATATAAACAAAAGCGGCCATCTGATATTCTCATTCGTAACAAACGAGACCGGTCTGTTGTTTGTGGAGTATGCATGTTAAACATTACCTTGCCAGACGGCTCAGTTCGTCAGTTTGAAGCGCCATTAAGCATTGCCGACATTGCCGCTTCCATAGGTACAGGCTTAGCCAAAGCCGCCATTGCCGGTAAAATTAATGGTAAATTGGTAGATACATGTGATCAAGTAACAGAAGATGCTCAAGTCAGCATCATTACTGCCAAAGATAAAGAAGGTGTCGAAATTATTCGTCACTCCTGTGCTCATCTGGTTGGCCATGCTGTAAAGCAACTGTACCCTGAAGCCAAAATGGTTATCGGCCCTGTAATCGAAGATGGGTTTTATTACGACATCTGGTACGAACGTCCCTTTACGCCCGAAGATATTGCAGCAATTGAAGCCCGCATGAAAGAACTGATTGCACAGAATTATGACGTAATCAAAAAAGTTACACCGCGGGATGAAGTTATCAAAGTATTCACTCAGCGGCACGAAGATTACAAACTGCGCCTGATTGAAGACATGCCTGATGAAAAAGCCATGGGTCTATATTATCATCAGGAATATGTAGACATGTGTCGCGGCCCGCATGTTCCCAACACCCGCTTTCTTAAAAACTTCAAACTCACAAAACTTTCAGGCGCCTATTGGCGTGGTGATGCTAAAAACGAACAGTTACAGCGTATTTACGGCACCGCATGGGCTACCAAGGAAGATTTGAACGCCTACATCCAGCGTATTGAAGAAGCAGAAAAACGTGACCACCGCAAACTGGCCAAACAAATGGATTTATTCCATTTGCAGGACGAAGCACCGGGTATGGTATTCTGGCATCCCAAGGGCTGGTCATTATGGCAGATAATCGAACAACACCTGCGTCGTGAACTAGCAGCTGCTGGCTATCAGGAAATCAAAACCCCAATGATTATGGATCGCAGCCTTTGGGAAAAATCCGGTCACTGGGATAACTACAAAGAAAACATGTTTATTACCGAATCGGAAAAACGTGTTTACGCAGTAAAACCCATGAACTGTCCTGGTCATATCCAAATTTTCAATCAGGGTTTACGCTCTTATCGCGACCTTCCCTTGCGTCTGGCCGAATTCGGTTCTTGTCACCGAAATGAACCTTCTGGCGCTCTACACGGCCTGATGCGCGTACGTGGCTTTACACAAGACGACGCTCATATTTTCTGTACCGAAGACCAGATAGTCAGTGAAGCCAAAGCATTCAACGAACTGGTCATGCGCATTTACCGCCAGTTTGAATTCAATGATGTATCGGTTAAATTATCCCTTCGGCCTGAAAAACGTGCCGGTTCTGATGCCATATGGGACAAAGCGGAACAGGGTTTACGCGAAGCTCTGACTGCCTGTGGCGTTACATGGGAAGAATTACCCGGTGAAGGCGCATTCTACGGCCCGAAAGTAGAATATCATATTAAAGACGCATTAGGCCGTTCGTGGCAATGTGGCACTATCCAGCTGGATTTTGTATTACCAGAACGCCTTGGTGCAGAATATGTCACCGAAGAAAACGGCCGCGCTCGACCAGTAATGCTACATCGAGCCATTTTAGGTTCATTAGAACGTTTTATTGGTATTCTGATTGAACATCATGCCGGCGCATTTCCGCTTTGGTTAGCACCGGTACAAATGGTGATTATGAATATCACTGAAGCACAGACAGAATATTGTCAACAACTTGCCACGCGATTAACCGCAGAAGGCTTCCGCGTGCATTTAGACTTGCGTAATGAGAAAATTGGATACAAAATCCGAGATAACAGTACGCAACGCCTTCCCTATCAACTGGTTATAGGCGAGAAAGAAAAACAGGACAACAAGGTTGCCGTACGCAAACGCGGCGGCGAAGATTTGGGTCAGATGGATATTGAAACATTCATTAGCCAGCTGAAACAAGAAGCCTTGTCTCTTCATTAAACGTGAATAAGGAGTACGACCATCGCTCAAGAACGCGAAGCACGCATCAACGGTGAAATCACCATTAAAGAAGTGCGTTTGATTGGTCCAACTGGCGAACAGTTGGGTGTAGTATCTACTCAGCAGGCCATGAAATTGGCTGAAGAGAACGATGTGGATCTGGTGGAAATTGCCCCTACCGCCAAACCACCCGTCTGCAAATTAATGGATTTTGGTAAATACAAATACGAACAATCCAAAAAACGCGACGAACAGCGCAAAAAACAAAAACAGGTGCAGGTAAAAGAAATCAAATTCCGCCCTGGTACTGATGAAGGTGACTATCAGATTAAAATGCGCAACATTGTTCGCTTTTTAACAGATGGCGATAAAGTAAAAGTCACGCTGCGCTTTCGTGGACGTGAAATGGCTCATCAACATTTAGGAGCAGAACTACTCAAACGCATTCAAGCTGATTTGATTGAAATCGGCACTGTTGAGCAGTTTCCAAAAATGGAAGGTCGCCAAATGGTGATGATAATCGCACCGAAAAAGAAATAATTATTAAACTCAGCCTGTCTTATAAAAACCTCATTTTACTCACCTGAAATGAGGTTTTTCATATATTGACTCAAGCAACCTAAATAATCACAACAGGACTGTGTCGGCAGAAGCATACCACAGCGATATTGTCTTAACGACGCAGATATATTATAATCCTCGTCCTTGTGCATCGCCGCTGTGTGCAAAGCAATATTCAGGCGGCAAAAACCGTGGTGTGCGGGTCAAAGTGCTGTATACAGCCACCCCTCGCCTGATCAAACAACAATGGAGTTTTCCCATGCCGAAAATGAAATCCAAATCTAGCGCAAAAAAACGCTTTAAAGTATTGGGTAACGGTGGTGTAAAACGCGCTCATGCGTTCAAACGTCACATCCTGACGAAAAAAACCACTAAAAACAAACGCCAATTGCGTGGCACCTCTTTGGTGAATGAACGCGATATGGCTTCTATCCACAAAATGTTACCCTACGCTTAAGGAGTTTGAACTATGCCTCGCGTAAAACGTGGTGTTACCGCTCGTGCACGTCATAAAAAAGTTTTAGCGTTAGCCAAAGGCTACCGCGGCCGTCGTAAAAACGTCTATCGTATTGCCAAACAGGCAGTAATGAAAGCCGGTCAGTACGCCTATCGTGACCGTCGTCAACGCAAACGTCAATTCCGCCAGTTATGGATTGTACGTATCAATGCCGCAGCACGTCAGAACGGTTTGTCTTACAGCAAATTCATGAATGGTCTGAAAAAGGCGGCTATTGTTATCGACCGCAAAGTACTGGCTGATCTGGCCGTATTTGATCAAGCTGCGTTTGCTCAGCTGGCCGCACAGGCAAAAGCTGCTTTAGCCTGATAAGCAGATTCTGGAAAAAAGGAAACTTCGGTTTCCTTTTTTTTCATTCCTGTTTTATCAAACTTTTTAATTATATTTAATCTGATAGCTTAACATTGTTTACCGCATGAATTTCGCGTTAAAATAAGCTTTTAGCAAAAAATATATTATAGTGTGTTATATACCTCGTTTTGTCCGCTTCAGATTCGGTATTATTCACAATTCCAGCATTTTTAAGAGCAAGACAAAGCATTACACATCTCTTCGGTTTATATTTAAGTAAAGAATCTTGTTATGGAAAACGCCAACCGCATCGTTGCCGAAGGCATCGCTGCTGTTCAATCAGCTACTGATTTACCTGCATTAGAATTGGTAAAAGCCCGTTATCTGGGCAAGACAGGTGAACTCAACGCCCTATTAAAAACACTAGGAAAAATGACACCGGAAGAACGCAAAACCACCGGTGCGCACATAAATGAGTGCAAAAATCAGTTTCAGTCTGCCTATAACCAGCAACGTGATGCACTGAACGAAGCCAAACTGCAACAACAGCTGGCGGCCGAAGCACTGGATGTGACTCTGCCCGGTCGCGGCGAAAATATAGGTGGTTTACATCCTGTAACCTTAACCTTACAGCGGATTGTAGAACTGTTTCACAGCATGGGATTCACCGTAGCCGATGGGCCGGAAATCGAAGATGATTTTCATAATTTTCAAGCATTGAATATTCCACCAAACCATCCTGCTCGCGCCATGCAAGACACATTCTATGTCGAAAATGGCAACGTACTACGTACCCATACATCTCCTATTCAGATACGCTACATGCTGGACAAAAAAGAGCCGCCGATTCGCATTATTGCTCCAGGACGCGTATATCGGGTAGACTCAGATGCCACCCACTCACCAATGTTTCATCAGGCAGAAGGATTGTGGATTGAGGAAGGTGTGACCATGGCCGACCTTAAAGCGGTATTTACCGATTTTATCCGTCGCTTTTTTGAACGTGATGATTTACAGGTACGTTTCCGCCCTTCATTTTTCCCATTTACCGAACCATCAGCTGAAATTGATATCATGGGTGAGCGAGGTTGGCTCGAAGTCGGCGGATGCGGCATGGTGCATCCAAATGTATTAAAAAACGTCAATATAGATGCTGAAAAATATACAGGTTTTGCCTTTGGCATTGGTCTGGACAGATTTGCCATGCTGCGCTACGGAATTAATGATTTGCGCCTTTTTTTCGACAATGACCTGAATTTTCTGAAACAGTTTCAGGATTAACTACAAAGTGTCTGTTAAAAGTAATGAACTTGTTTTAAGCCAATCCCTGAATTATCCAATTCAGGCATAGCCGAAACAAAACAACATTCATTACCACTGATATAAGATTAACATCAAAGCGTAATCATCTCACTAGTGAACGACTGATGAATTTTTATGGTTAAAAAATTATTCACCCTATAACAAACTAGAATAATTCATCTTAACCTAATACGAATTCCAAAAGCGAAGTTACATAAATTACAGATTAAACAATCCTGTAACAACTGCAGACCAGCAAACCCAACACTTTTGGATGAAACTGCAACAGAATACATACTGGAAGCATTATGCAATTTTCTCAACAATGGTTATATTCATGGGTCAATCCAGACCTGTCAGCAGACCAGCTGGCACATTTACTCACCATGGCCGGACTTGAAGTAGAAGAAACCAGACTGGCTGCTCCCACCTTCACAGGTGTAGTAATTGCTGAAGTAAAATCAGTCATTAAACATCCTGATGCAGACCGGCTCAATATCACACAAGTAGATGCCGGCACAGGCGAACTGATACAAATTGTATGTGGTGCTCCCAATGTACAGCCAGGAATCAAAGTACCTTGCGCGTTACCAGACGCCATTTTGCCAGGCGATTTTAAAATCAAACCCACCAAAATGCGCGGTCAGGTATCCAATGGAATGCTGTGCTCAGCAAAAGAATTAGGTCTGCCAGATGAAGTTAATGGTCTGCTGATTCTGCCTGCAGATGCACCTATCGGTGAAAACATCCGCAACTATCTGGAATTAGATGATCATCTGCTCACCCTCAAAATCACACCTAACCGTGCAGACTGCCTCAGTATAAAAGGAATAGCACGTGAAGTAGGTGCATTAACTCAGTCTAAGTTACATCCGATTGAAATTGTGCCTGTCCAAGCAAACATCGAAGCCAGCCAACCAGCCAGCATCGAAGCACCACAAGACTGTGGCCGCTTTCTTACCCGAGTTATCCGCGGCGTTAATTCACAATCAGCTACACCGGTATGGCTAAAACAACGACTGGAACGCAGTGGTTTACGAAGTATCAACGCTTTAGTTGATATCGGCAACTATGTCATGCTAGAGCTTGGGCAGCCAATGCACATGTTTGATGCTGATAAAATTACTGGTAAGCTGAATATCCGTCGTGCTTATGATGGCGAAACCATTACTTGTCTTAATGATAAAACTGTCACCCTCTGCAGTAATACACTTGTAGTAGCTGATGAAAAACAGGTCTTGAGCATTGCTGGGCTGATGGGTGGTGTAGAAAGCTCAGTTACTAACGATACCCATAATGTAGTCATCGAAAGTGCATGGTTTACTCCAGACATCATTGCCGGCAAAGCGAGACAGTATGGTTTTGGTTCAGACTCATCATTTCGTTTTGAGCGAGGTGTGGATTTCAATTTACAGCAACAAGCCATCGAACGTGCTACAGCCCTGATACAAGAAATCTGCGGAGGTGATATTGGTAATATCACTGAAGCAACAGGAAATCTGCCTGACACCAAAAAAGTCCGAATACGCACCAACAGAGTAGCCAAAGTACTGGGAGTAAATATTTCTGCAGAAAATATAGGAATTATTCTGCAACACCTAGGCCTGAATCCACAAATATGCGAAGACGGTTTCACAGTTACATCGCCCAGCTTTCGCTTTGATATTGAAATTGAAGCAGATCTTATTGAAGAAATCGGCCGCGTTTTCGGATATGACAATATTCCAGACAACCATACCAATGGCAAACTGAACATGGTAGCCCTGCCGGAAACACAGAAACCATTATTCAGTGTCTACCACCAGCTTGCCAATAACGGCTATCAGGAAGTTGTCAGCTACGCCTTTGTAGAAGAAGCATGGGAACAAGATTTAGCCGGCAATACTAATCCGATTCGCCTGCAAAACCCGATTGCCAGTCAGCTAAGTGTCATGCGCTCTACCTTGTTTGGTGGCTTGATAGAAATTCTGCACAATAATCTAAACCGTAAACAAAACCGGGTAAGATTATTCGAAGTGGCACGCGTGTTTCACAAACAGAATGAAGCATATGTCCAGACCAAAAAAATTGCTGGTCTTGCTTATGGTTCTGCCCTGCCAGAACAATGGGCCGCAACCACACGTAATGTGGATTTCTATGATGTCAAAAACGATATTGCCGGTTTAATCAGTGCTGATACTGTTGAATATCGCGCAGCAGAACATCCGGCACTGCATCCGGGCAGAACGGCAGAAATCATCATTGCTGATAAAGTAGTCGGTGTTATCGGAGAACTGCATCCACGCTGGACACAAAAATACGATTTACCTCAATCACCGATTCTATTTGAGCTAAATCTAAGTGCTGTATTATCGCAAGACAGAATTACTTACCAACCAGTATCCAAATTTCAGCCCGTACGACGTGATCTGGCTTTTATCCTCCCAGAGCAAATAACTGCTGAACAGTTACTTAACACTCTGACCAGTGTTAAACATTCTTCCATACAGGAAATCGCTATTTTTGACGTTTATCGAGGTAAAGGTGTCCCTGAAAACATGAAAAGTCTGGCTGTAAAAATTATTCTGCAAAGCCCTGAGCAAACACTGACCGATGAAGAAGTAGACTCAGTAATAACAAAACTCATAGATACAGCAGGTACAATTGACGCAAAATTACGCGTTTAGAATTTTACCCAGACATCCTAAACGATTAAAATTTTACTTACTTGATAACACAAATCAATTTGTGGATAATAACGCCCTCTTTAATGAAAGAAACTTTAATATGACGCTGACAAAAGCTGAACTTGCAGATATTTTGGTAGAAAAAGTAGCCGGCATGAGCAAACACGATGCCAAAGAAATAGTAGAATTGTTTTTTGAAGAAATTCGCAGTACCCTAGAACAAGGCGAACAAATCAAAATCTCTGGTTTTGGTAACTTCCAGCTGCGCGATAAACCGCAGCGCCCTGGCCGTAATCCCAAAACCGGCGAAGAAGTCCCTATTTCTGCTAGACGCGTGGTAACATTCCATGCATCACAAAAATTGAAAGGCATGGTTGATCACTATAATGGAAAACAAGCCTAAGCAACTGTTACCCATTCCAGCACAGCGGTACTTTACCCTAGAAGAGCTGTGCCAGCTTGCTGACATTAGTAAGGAGCAGTTTACTGCATGGCAGCATATTCACGGCGTAGTGATTGGCTATGGCGGCCAGCATTATACCCGTGCTGATGTAATTAAAATTCGACAATTGCGCGATAGCTTTACTCCCTATATCGATCCATTTACACGTAATCAGGTGGACGCCGAAGGTAATCCGGTCATTGATGCTCTAGAAACACGGCAGCACATTGAGAAGATAATGGACAACCTGAATAGCGTACTTGCCAAGTAAAACGATTACTTTTATAATCGCCTCCTTTACAGAGTCGGAGTGTGGCGCAGTCTGGTAGCGCACTTGCATGGGGTGCAAGGGGTCGAAGGTTCGAATCCTTTCACTCCGACCAAAATTAAAAATACAGCCTAGAAGGGCTGTATTTTTTTATACAAATAGAGTAAATATCAGTATCAGATTCTCACAGTATCAAAATAAAAATTCAGATAATATGCTTTCGAATCAATAAAGATATTAAAAAAGAAAATCTAATTCTTTACTGATTAAAATTCTAGCAATTCATTCCAAATTCTCAAAGGCCCGTTACTAGTCCAATAAACTGCAATAATTTATTCAATCAGATGCTTAAATAATAAGATTATTAACCTGTTAATTGCTGCAGCTGTTTCAATATCTGTCTACTGAGGATACCGTCTGGTAGACGGAAATCAAGTAGCATGCGAGTCAGCCGAAGAGCTTCCGGATGCCATTCAGGCTGTGATGCCAGAGACTGGTTGGTTAGCGCATTAAGAGTATGTCCATGGACCACAATGCCTTTCTCTTGAGCAGATAGCTGCTGTGCCTGCATCAATAATACCGGTGCGTGCTCAGCACGCAACCAGTAACGTTCATGACAGACAATTGCTTGTTCTAGATTGTCCTGCGAGATATCCGGAGCCACACCTAAAGTATGCAGAAGGCTCCACTCAAAATAACGTAAAGCTGCCAGATGCTCACCACCGCAGATACTTTGCAAAACGGCGTACATGGCATGATAGATAGATGGTAAAGAATCCTCGCGTGCTGTAAGTTTCAAAACTAACTCATTCACATACATTGCACTGAACAAAGCTTGATTTTGTGGCTGAGGCCACCCACCTACCCATTCTGCACGATGAAGAGTTTTCAGTTCATTATTGCCATACCAAGAAATCTGCAAAGGTACAAATGGTACCAACACGCCGCGCAGTTCACTTTGGCGCCGTCGTGCACTGCGAGCCAACATCGCCACTCTGCCATAGTCTCGTGAAAATATTTCTATTTGAAGACTGCTTTCACTCCACGGACGTGATGAAAGCAAAAAAGCTGGTTGATGATTGATACGATTATCAGACATGAGTAGTTGTTACATCGGATAGATTTGCTGATTATTATAGCCCGATATGGCATAACAATTGACCATATTCGCCAAAAAGCGGATAATTCCTTTAAAAATAGATATTTTACTTTCAGGCAGCCGGTTTTTTTCAGCCGGCTGCCTGAAAGCATTCAAAACTATCAGGAAAGTTTGCACACCCATGAAAGCACCGGAATTATTATTACCTGCTGGCGGTCTGGAACGGATGCGTGCTGCGTTTGATTACGGCGCAGATGCAATCTATGCGGGTACGCCACGCTATTCTCTACGTGCACGCAATAATGAATTTGCCCATCTTCCAGTACTGGAGCAGGGAATTTCTGAAGCACATGCTCGTGGCAAGAAATTTTTTCTGGCCAGTAATATTCTGCCACACAATGCCAAACTGAAAACGTATCTGGCTGATATGGAACCAATTATTGCCATGCAGCCAGACGCACTGATTATGGCCGACCCTGGGCTGATTATGAAAGTGCGCGAAAAATGGCCGGAAATACCGGTGCATCTGTCCGTACAGGCCAATACGACTAATGCTTGGGGTGTACAGTTTTGGCAAAGCATCGGTATTGAACGTATTATTTTATCACGTGAGCTAAGTATCAATGAGATTGCTGAAATCCGGCAGCAATGTCCAGATATTGAGCTAGAAGTATTTGTGCACGGTGCTTTGTGCATCGCCTATTCCGGCCGCTGTCTGCTATCCGGATACTTTAACCATCGTGATCCCAATCAGGGTACCTGCACTAATGCCTGCCGCTGGGATTATAAAGTTCATAATACGTCGGATAGTGACAGCGGTGACGCCCAGTTATTACGCGACTTTGATTTCAAGCAAGCTCAATCTCTGGCAGATGATAGCCTGTTGGGCCCGAATGAGCAGCAACGCCACCCCTTAGCTAATAAAGTATATTTAATCGAAGAGGCTAATCGACCTGGTGATATGATGCCGATTATGGAAGATGAGCACGGCACCTATATCATGAATTCCAAAGATTTACGCGCAGTGGAACAAGTTGCGAAACTAGCTGAGATCGGTGTGGATTCACTGAAAGTAGAAGGCCGCACCAAATCGGTTTATTATGTAGCCCGTGCTGCACAAGTATATCGTCGTGCCATTGATGATGCAGTTGCTGGAAAACCTTTTGATTACACACTGCTGGCCGAACTTGAAGGGCTGGCAAATCGTGGTTATACCACTGGATTTTTGGAACGTCATCAAACTCAGGAATATCAGAATTATTTATCCGGCCACTCTTTATCCAAACAAAGCCAATATGTTGGCAAGGTAACGGCTATTGACTCTGATGGTTGGGCAACCGTTGAAGTGAAAAATAAATTTAGTGTAGGTGATCAGTTGGAAATTATTCACCCCAGCGGTAATCAAATTATTCGGCTAGAACAAATGACACGTAAAGGGTATCCGATAGAAGTGGCTGCTGGAAATGGTTTCGAAGTGAAAATTCCACAAATGCATGGTAAAGACAAGGCTTTGATCGCACGAATTATGATGCAGAACGAAGCAGTTTAAACAAATAAATAAAAAGCCATAGAATCAAATTCTATGGCTTTTTATTGGATACCTGACACTTACAGCCAGCCTTGCAGATTCTGATTGATTAAAGGTATCAGTATTTTTACCCATTCATCTTCACTGCTCATACATGGAATATAATGAAATTGTTCACCCCCATGAGCCAGAAAATCAGCTTTACCCCTAATATTAATCTCTTCTAGTGTTTCCAGACAATCTGTAACAAATCCGGGACATACTACATCAAGTTTTTTTATTCCAGCCTGTGGTAGCTGGTTGAATAAATCCTGAGTACTGGGACCAACCCATGGCGCATAACCAAACCGGCTCTGAAATGCCAGTCGGTATTCATTATCTTTCAATCCGAGCTCACTAACCAGATGCTGGGTAGTGGTGTGGCAATGCTCAACATAAATATCACCTGCCTGTTGCTGAGCTAATGGAATACCATGAAAACTCAACAACAAACATTCCCCGCGTCCATACTGTTTCCAGTGCGTATGGATATGAGCTGCCAAGGTCTTTATATAATTGGTATCTGCACAAAAACTAGTGATACTTCGTACCGCCATCTGCACACGCTGTTTAAGTAAAACACGCCATAGCTGATCAAGTGCCGCACCACTACTTGAACTTGCATATTGTGGATACAAGGGTACTACAAGCAGATTTGCTACACCTTGCTTCTTCATTTCCTGCACCACATCCACCACACATGGCTGACCATAAGTCATTGCAAAACGGGTGATCACACTTTCAGGTAAAGCTTTAGACAATGCTTGAGTGAGCGACCGTGTACCAATTAGAAGCGGAGAACCATTGTCTTGCCAAATGGTTTGATAAGCATGAGCACTTTTCCTTGACCTTAAAGGCAGGATAATGCCACGTAATAGGAGCTGCCATAAAAAACGTGGCAACTCAACCACACGCTGATCTGATAAAAACTCACGCAGATAGGGACGTACAGCCTGAGGTGTTGGTGCTTCGGGCGTACCAAGATTCAGCAGTAATACACCTGTTTCTGTGATAGATGTTTCAGGTTCGCTAAGAAATAGTTTTGACATAATAAGAGCGCCGGCAAAGGATAAGCAGGTTTATGATTGAGCTTCACAAGCATAGCTGATTACGTTATCACTACTATTTATGCTGCCTCATAATCAATTTATTCATAATAATCTTTCTTTTCAATTGGGTAAGACAGACAAAAATTGTACCGCTATTTATTCTTTCCAAAGAGCCTGAAAAGCTTTTACCACCTTTTCTGGTTCAGCCGCATCTGTTACTGCTCGCACTACTGCCAGAGAACTAACACCTGTGGCCAGAACATCAGGCGCATTACTCAGATCGATGCCACCAATTGCTACCGTCGGAGTACTTCCGGCTTGAAGCACGTATTGTCTAAGTTTATCTAATCCCTGAGGCTGTGTAGGCATTGTCTTAGTTTTGGTAGGAAATATTGCCCCACAGGCTACATAGCTTGGCTTTACTGAAAGTGCAAGAGCAAGCTCTTCAGAAGAATGAGTGCTCACTCCTAACCGTAAACCGGCACTCTGTATCATCACCAAATCAGCACTTTCCAAATCTTCCTGTCCAAGATGTACACCGTAGGCACCACAATCTACCGCTTCCCACCAATAATCGTTGATAAATAATTGTGTAGGTGAATTCTTTGCATAGGCCACACTGCGTTCAATTTCACGGTACAATGACGAACCAATCTGGCTTTTATTGCGTAGCTGCACGGTATTAGCGCCTGCATCCACCATTCGGGCTACCCAGTCTGCAGAAGGAACGACTGCATAAAATTTAAGCGGAGCGGCAATGGGTAAAAACGGATTCGTAAACATAATTTACTCCTTTTGAAACAAAAATCTTTATAATGGCACTTTTTTACGTAGCATGGCACACGTCGGATAGCTTGTTTACGTGCCGGCTCTGAATTTTCCACTTTAAAATACATTATGGCCGCAGACACATCTTTTGCACGTTCGCCCTTGATTACACGGGTTAATTACGCTTTTGCTGCATTGCTACTTGGCACCATTGCCTATTTCATTTACTGGGGACTAGGCTATACCAATCATCATGCGCCGCTATTATTCATTGTAGCTACCCTCTTTGGTGCCTTTATGGCTTTCAATATCGGTGGCAATGATGTAGCCAATTCTTTTGGCACCAGCGTAGGTGCCGGCACCCTTACAATACCACAAGCTCTGGGTATAGCTGCAGTGTTTGAAGTTTCCGGTGCCGTCATTGCCGGTGGCGAAGTAACTAAAACCATCAGACACGGTATTATAGACCTTGGTGCCATGCATTTGACACCGTCACAATGTATAAATGTAATGCTAGCTGCATTGCTGGCAGCAGCCATCTGGTTACTGATTGCTTCGAAAAAAGGACTTCCGGTTTCAACTACCCACTCTCTGATTGGCGGTCTGGTTGGTGCCGGACTGTGTCTGGGCTATCTGGTCACCGGTAACAGCAGTGCACTAGATTTAATCCAGTGGAACAAAATGGGCGAAATCGGTCTATCATGGGTGATTTCTCCTGTGCTTGGCGGAGCATTGTCATTCATTCTTTTCAGCCAAATTAAAAAGCATGTACTTGATTACAATGAGCGTATGAACATAGCTCTGAAAGAAATCAAACAAGAAAAAAAAGCGTACAAGGAAAAGCACAAAGCGTGGTTTGAACAACTGAGTGAGACAGAAAAAATCAAAATTTCTTCTGCCATTGCACGCGATGCGGAAAATTATAGTGATCCAGACTACAGCGTAGATGAACTAGAATCGGATTATTATAAAAAGCTAGCTGATATAGAAAGCCGTAAAAACAGTATAGATGCGTTTAAAGCTCTACATAGCTGGGTGCCTCTGATTTCTGCCTGCGGTGGCATGATGATTACAGCTATGCTGTTATTCAAGGGATTAACCAATCTGCATCTGGGCTTGTCCGTAGTAACCAATTTTTTGCTAATCATCATGATTGGTGCCCTGATCTGGATGGCAACATTTATTTATGCCAAAACACTGAAGCGTAAAGATTTAAGCAAATCCACTTTTTTAATGTTCAGTTGGATGCAAGTATTTACAGCTGCTGGTTTTGCTTTCAGCCATGGAGCCAATGATATATCTAATGCAGTAGGCCCGTTTGCAGCCATTATGGACATAATTAGAACTGGTGATATTGCTATGGATGCCAATGCCATGATTCCAGCACCTGTGATGATTACTTTTGGTGTTGCCCTGATTGTTGGCCTTTGGTTTATCGGCAAAGAAGTGATTCAAACTGTGGGCACCAATCTTGCTAAAATGCATCCGGCTTCAGGATTTACCGCCGAACTATCTTCAGCGGCCATTGTAATGCTGGCTACGCTAATGGGCTTACCAGTATCCAGTACACATATTTTGGTCGGTGCCGTACTTGGAATTGGACTGGTTAACCATAATGCCAACTGGAAGCTGATGAAACCGATAGCACTTGCCTGGGTTATTACCCTTCCTTCTGCAGCAATTCTGTCGGTTTTGATTTTTCTCGGACTCAATTCTTTTTTCTGACCTCAGCAATAATATAGCGCGCCAGTCAAATACAGGCTGGCGTTTTTGTTCATCCACATCAAAATTAAACCATTGTTGATAATTTATTTATTTTATCAATTATGTTGTCTATCATAAGTTTTAAATCTTTTTCTAAATTGGTTGCCTTGAACATTTGGTGATTATCTTAAAGGTAATTAAAAGCAATTATGGAATCGGATTAATGCTTTTTAACTCAGCTAGCAGCTGTTTGTGAAGATGACTTTTCGTTAAAATATTGCCTTTTGTAATTACGTACGCAAACGCTGAGCTGCCATGAACAATTTGCTTAAAAAATTTTATATAGACCCGTTTTTACTGGCTATGCTATTGGTTGTCGGTACTGCTACTATTCTTCCGTGTCAGGGCAGCGTCAAAACTTTTTTTAGCTATCTAACGACCATCGCTATTGCACTACTTTTTTTTATGCATGGTGCCAAGCTGTCTCGACAGGCTGTTACTGAAGGAATCAGACATTGGCGGTTGCATCTATTGGTCTTTTGCAGCACATTTATCCTGTTTCCGCTAATTGGTCTATGTCTAAGAATACTGGTACCAAACTGGCTTTCTCCCGAACTTTATCTTGGCTTTCTATATTTATGCGCCCTACCCGCCACTGTGCAATCCGCAATTGCCTTTACCTCCGTTGCTGGCGGAGATGTGGCTGCTGCTGTTTGCAGTGCTTCTGCCTCAAGTATCCTCGGTGTTTTTCTATCACCTGTTCTGGTAGGACTGATGATGCCAACCAGTGGCAACAGCGTTGATACCGCAGCAGCGATAGAATCCATTTTGATGCAGTTAATGCTACCTTTTGTAATCGGACACCTTGCACGCCCTTTATTAGCCAATTGGATTCATCAGCACAAAGTCTGGATTAACCGCACAGACCGTAGTTCCATTCTGCTGGTTGTGTATGTGGCTTTCAGTGATGCAGTGGTTGAAGGCTTATGGCACAAAGTAAATCTGGGTTCAATTGGTATGATTGTGATGCTGAGCCTAGTGATTCTATTTCTGGTGATTACGATCAATACACTGGTAGCACGGTTACTAGGTTTTAAACGAGCCGATGAAATTACAATTGTGTTTTGCGGCTCCAAAAAAAGCTTGGCCAATGGCGTACCTATGGCTAACGTTCTGTTTCCTGCCAATATGGTAGGTATAATGCTCTTACCATTGATGATTTTTCACCAGCTACAATTGATGATTTGCGCTGTACTGGCGCAACGCTATGCTCGCACAAATAAACCAATTTCATAACGGTTACCTAGTACTATTGCGACAGATTATAATTGGTTTAAATATTTTTCATTTTAGAAAAACTGAACCAAATGAGTAATAGTTTTTCAGATGTATGCAAATACAACTTTTAGGTTCAGTAGTAAGCTTACTATTAGCACAAATTTTTGTTTTAATAAGAAATATTTGTGATTTCTTTGCATGTAATTAGAACACATTCAGTATATTTATCATCACGTTGATGGTTGCGATAAATATACAATGCTTAATTCAAAGAATGACGATACAATTAAGGGAATTTAAGTTGAAAATGGAATAAGTGACGCAGAATTGTCACAAATAATTGATCTAATGAATTTTTGTGGTGCCAGTAATAGGAATCGAACCTACGACCTTCGCGTTACGAGTGCGCTGCTCTACCAACTGAGCTATACTGGCTGACGGATAAATTTTTTCAGAATGGCGCGCAGTATAACATACCTACCTTTGATTCACCATCATTAACAAAACATGCTTGAAATCTTAGAATCTTAAGAATTTATACTTAATCATACATATAAAGCTTATTTAGTAGCCGTACTTTTTATGCGTTACTATCTCATTAAATTTTATGCTTCTGTTAATTAAAAATAATCGCAATAAGCATAATTATATTCAAAACACAATTTCTTTCTACTATGCTATGTTAGAAAAATTCTTTATTTCTAATAATCAATAGATATGTTAGCAACTTCAGCTACTACTCTTTTACAGAAGCAAATAGCAAAGCTAAAATACTGACATTAAATTTTAACGTTGTCTTTTCTTAAAATTGTTCATAACTTGTGTCAAGTTATATTTCAGCACGTCATCCACTGCCGAAGGCACTTCCGCCAATAGCTCACGCTGTAGCGTTGTTACCAGCCCAGCAGTATGTTTCTGTACCGCTACCCTGACCATACCAGATAATACATCGGCTAGATGAGGGCGTAATTTTTCACTAAGCTGCTGCAATAGAGCCTGTTCTGAAATGCAGGTAACAGCACGATTTGCTGTACCTCGCGGCTCGATTACATGCATATGTACATGAATTACTGGCTGGCCATTTTCACTAAAGTCTGTATTGACATCAGTAACATCAGACTCAGAAGTCTCAGCCTGCACAATCGTTGCCTGATTTCCTTTTAGTTGAACAGTACAGCCAGATGGCAAAGTTTCATCAATCGGAGCACTTTGCAAACAGCTTTGGGCAGCCAGCCAGTCTTCCTGAATCAGTAATGCTGTATCATTCAAGGCAGATTCTTGTTGCTGAGCCTCCAACGTACTCTGCTGCTGCCATTGCTGCAGGTAGGCACGATAAACACGTTCTCGCTGTATCGGATCCAATACTACCTCATCAGTCCGATTATACTGGGAAGGATTAGGTTTTTTTGGTTTAGCTGTAGCAGGCTGCCGGTTGTGAGGTACTGTACCTGTTACTACAGCAGAAGTATTAAAAGCGTGCTCGTGTCTTCTGGTTTGATGCACAACCACTGTCGGTTTAATACTCTTGTTCACATCATGATGAACAGCATGATTATCATGCTTCTTTTTATTCTGGCGCAGTTGTTCAAGATTACGTACCCAATCAGGTTTGGCTTCAGCCGACTCACTATCTGTATTAGTCATAGATTGCTGTGCAGGCGGATTATCTTCACTTAAAGTAAAAACAAATTGATTTTGTTGTTCATACTGGTTTTTCACCATGCCCTCACTTCTTATCGTCTGATGTATTCTGGCTCGCTTCACATGAATTTTCACTGTGCCATATATAGGTAATTATAACAACTTTTGTAGGTTAAAATGCTAAAATAATGTATATTTTGTCCAATTTAATCAGGAATCAAATAATGAGTACCTTAGAACAACGAATTGAATTTCTCGAAGAAAATAACGAAGCCCTACTCATGCAAAACCGTGTGCTAGCCACTGCACTGAAAGGTTTATTGAGAGCCTTGCCCGCAGATTTAGCAGAACTAGCTACAGAATCTATTCGAACAGCTTTTGATAACGAAATTGCTGAATTGCAGTATGAAGAAAATCCGCAAGTAGAATTATTTCATGATGCCACTTACGTGTTTTTTCATGAACGCGAACATTAAATCATAAAACAGACCAGCAGCAGATGGCTGGTCTGTATATGCTCAACTCTGATGTTTTTCATGCCAGCAATCACATATCGGCATAATTTGGTCCGCTACCGCCTTCGGGACACACCCAGTCAATATTCTGTTCAGGATCTTTAATATCGCAGGTTTTACAGTGTACACAATTCTGCGCATTAATCTGCAATTGTGGTTCTCCTGCTTCTTCTATAATTTCATACACCCCAGCAGGACAATAACGCGTTTCCGGACTAGCAAATTTTTGATAATTAACACTAATGGCCAATTCTGGATTGTGTAGCCTAAGATGTACAGGTTGGTTTTCAGCATGGCTGATACCAGCCAAAAATACACTACTCATACGATCAAATGTGAGTTTGCCATCCGGTTTAGGATAATCAATCTTCTGGCAATCTTGTGCTGGCCGTAAAGACGCATAATCCGCCCGCTGATGCCTTAGAGTCCATGGTGCCTTACCCTTGAACACATATTCTTCTAGTGCACCATAAACTAGGCCTCCCAACAGACCCCATTTAAATGCAGGACGTACATTGCGGACTTTATTCAACTCACTAAATAACCAACTGTTTCTGAATAAACTTGTATAATTTACTGCCTCTGCATTACTGCTTTCGCTAGCTTCCTCGCTTAATACCTCAGCAACGGCCTCTGCTGCGAGCATACCGGATTTCATAGCGGCATGAATACCTTTAATTCGCGGCACATTCAGAAAACCAGCAGTATCACCAACCAGAACACCACCAGGAAATGTTAGTTTGGGCAAACTTTGCAAGCCACCTTCACTCAGCGCTCTTGCACCATAAGCAATACGTTTACCACCCTCTAATGTAGCTCGAATGGCCGGATGAGTTTTGTAGCGCTGCATTTCTGCATACGGAGACAGATAAGGGTTCTGATAATCCAGACCAATCACAAAACCAACTGCTACTTTATTATCATTCAAATGATACAAAAAAGAACCGCCATAGGTTTTCTGATTTAATGGCCAGCCTATAGTATGAATCACAGTTCCGGGTTTGGATTTTTCCGGTGCGATTTCCCATAATTCTTTAATTCCGATTCCATAAGTTTGATGCTGGCAGTCTTTTCTTAAATCAAATTGCTGCATCAGTACTTTAGTAAGCGAACCGCGGCAACCTTCAGCAAAAATAGTCTGTTGTGCCAACAATGCCATACCCTGCTGATATTGGTCACCAGGAGTACCATCGCGTTGAACGCCCATATCGCCGGTGGCAATTCCCCGTACCGAACCATCAGCATGATAAAGTATTTCTGTAGCGGCAAAACCAGGATATATTTCTACGCCCAATTCTTCCGCCTGCTGCGCCAGCCAACGACAAAACACGCCCAGACTAATGATGTAATTGCCTTGATTATTAAAACTGGCTGGCGTTGGCAGACGGTAAGCTTTTTTTTCGGTTAAAAACAGCAAACTGTCTTGTTTCACCGCACACGATAACGGAGCGTCTTTATCCTGCCAATTTTCAATCAGCTCCGATAATGAACGAGGGTCAATTACAGCACCGGAAATAATATGCGCTCCAACTTCAGAACCTTTATCAACAACGCATACTCTAATCTCGCGCTGTTGTTTAGCGGCCAATTGTTTTAAACGTATGGCAGCAGATAAACCTGACGGACCGGCCCCCACAATAACAACATCATATTGCATGCTCTCGCGTTCAAGGGTATCTGTCATGATAAGTTTTCCTGCATAGAAACAAAATTACTCAAAATTCAGTAGCCATGCCTGTAAATGCATGCTGAATACTCAAAACTTGTCATTATATCGAACAATGGCTTCAGACAGTGACTAAGGGACTAAGCCTGTTCTGATTTCCATTTCACACTAGCCAAACCAAGGAATAAACCATTACTTAAAATATTTGAATATAAGCTGAAAAATTACTTCTCAAAAATACAATAAACTGTATTTCAATAAATGTACGATATCTATCCCAACAGGTTTTATCAACATTAACTTTTCAACGGCTTTGTTTCAATAGAATAACCGTAGTAATAGTCTATATTCTGCGCACATCATTTCAAAGCAAGGGTTCATGCTGAGAATCGCTTTGATTTTCTCAAACTGAAAAATTGGCTACACAACCAATCCTAAAAAACCAAACAACAATCTTTGTTGATTTCTGAATATGAAAATTAACACCTTTTCATTGCGATTAATTGGTATTACTTCATTGTTAATAGACTCAGAAATTGATAATCAGATTGAAGACTGTAATTAGGATAAACCTAAAGTACGTCAGCTGCTCTATCAACATTCCCTATTAACTTAATTGTGGCAAGATTGCACGAAAATCATCCACAGTGTCAGCAGCTAAACCAAGCTGAATCCAAGGTATATAAACCATAAATATGTAAATTTGTTGTAAAAAAACAACTTCTCTAATTTGCAGTAATTTTGTTGGGTAATCATTAAACTGTAACATTATTGCTGAATATTATTTACTTTTATTAAATTTTATCAATATCTTATAACTATACCCATACCTTAATCTTATTGCTTATCTAGTAAGTATATCCTGCACTAGACTAGATTCTAACGCGCCATTCTCAACAAGCTTCTGTAGCTGTTTAACAAAAATACACCTTTGGCAGATTGCATTAGTTTGCAAGGCGGGGCATAATTCGATTTGCACAAGTTATGCGCACTGTAGCTATTTATTGAAGAAATGATATAGTGTGCAAAAACTGGACTTCCATCACTAAAGTAATACTTTTTGATACAGATTAAGGTACATAATCATGAAAAAATCTCTGTTAGCTGCTGCTGCCCTGATGTCTTTGTTCTTGGCTGCTTGTAATAAAGATGAATCAGCTCCTGCTGCTTCTGCTGCATCAGAAGTTTCAGCTCCTGTAGCTTCTGAACCAGCTCCGGCTTCTGAACCAGCTCCAGCTTCTGAAGTTTCAGCTCCTGCTGTTGCTTCTGGCGCTTCTGCAGAAGCTGCTTCTCACTAAGCACATCAAATTAAAAAAGCCAGACTTTCCAGTCTGGCTTTTTTATTATCTGATTCTTAAAAAGGATGCAAAGTTGAGATCTGGCTCAAAAACAATAGCAAACTCCAACTACAATTTTCCTCTAAAACTTAACATTAGATATATCAGTTGAGTAAATAAACAAAAGAGCAACAATGTCTGCATGCGCCATACCGTTTTTTGTTTATTTTCTGTACGTGAAAATAGCATCAACATCAATAACCATTGAGTTCCAATCCAGTATAAAGGTTGCCAAGTAAGCATCTGTAAAACACTAACCATTAAAGGAACTAATAAAATTGTATTTCTGATTAGACATAAAATAAGCGTCAAACAGATAGCCAGCGCTCCAAACTGTAACCAACTACTATAAAGCAGATTAGATAAATAACCGTTGCTTTTAAGTCTATTGCGCTGATGAAGCATAAACACCGAACCCAACAGCACATAAACTGGCATCAGAAATAAATTTAACGGTTTAAACAAACCAGCAATACCCGGCAATACCACACTACTCATAGCTGCCAAAATCACCCAAATGGTTAACGCAGCAGCCAGCCAGCCATAAAATTGATATTTACAACATTGCCACACAAACAGGACTGCATAAATCATTACAACCGCATAAATGATTAATGTAGTCATCAGTGTACCAGTTTTAGCAGACGTGCCAGTACCACGGCCATATTTTCTGCCATATAGTTTACCCATTCAGTAGCCATATCCGATGTGAAATGAGCTTCATCCTCATGGCCGACTATCAAAATTGCTAGCGTCTGTTCCTGCCAGCGCAATGGCAGTTGTAAAAAGCTTTCCAGACGAGGCTGTACGGGCAATAATTCCCGTAAAACAACCACAGGTAAGGTACCACATATGGGCTTATTCAGTTTTTTTGCTACAGCTTTAACCTTATCATCTGCCATTAAAGAAGCAGGTATACGCACACTTTTAGGTGCTTCGGTAACAATTTTCAAGGCGAAATCAGGTAATACAAATTCGTTTTTCAAGCCATCGTGAATTGCCCTTTGCCATTGAGCGACTGTATTTACCAAGAGCAGGCGTCGGTCGAAAGCCATGAACTTAGCCATCAAAGTATGATTAGCATCCGCTTCTCCCAACATCTGTACCAATTGTGAAGCCATTTTTTCCGTTTTACGCTGCATAAACTGCATCCGGCCCTGCTGGAAAGACATTATCTTGCTTTCAATAGGTCGCAGGTTAAACTCTGCTGCATGTTCGTACAGCCACTCTGGCTGAGCATGTAAAAACGCACGTACATCTGCTTCTTTGATACTCATAAATAATCAATCTCCCCATCAAAAACACTCTGGGTCGGCCCTGTCATCCATACATGAGCATCAGGTTGCTGCTGCCAACTGATTAATAACTGCCCCCCAGTCAAATTAACTTCTACCGGTTCATCATCGCCCAGTAATCCCAAACTGATTCCGGCTACAACTGCAGCACAGGCACCCGTACCACAGGCCTGAGTTTCTCCAACACCTCGCTCAAAAACACGCAGACGAATCCTGCGTGGTGCCACAATCTGCATAAAACCGACATTAACGCGTTGAGGAAACTGTTTGTGGTTTTCAATAGCTGCTCCCAGCCGGTGTACAGGTGCTTGCTCAATATCTTTCACCACTATCACCGCATGCGGATTGCCCATATTGACACAGGTAACACTAACAGTCTCATTGCCGATTACAAGCTGATGGCTGATACTACGAGCATCATCCTCATCAATAGCGGTAAACGGAATTTGCTCCGGAGCCAACAACGGCACACCCATGTCTACTGTTACCAAACCATCATCGGTTAAACGGGGCACAATCACACCGCCAGCTGTTTCTACCACAATCTGCTTTTTACTGGTTAATCCTTTATCATAAACGAAGCGGGCAAAACACCGTGCGCCATTTCCACACTGTTCCACTTCAGAACCATCTGCATTGAAAATCCGATAGCGAAAATCAGCTTCTGCTTGTCGTGGTGCCTCAATCAGAAGAAGCTGGTCAAATCCAACTCCGGTATGCCGTTGTGCCCATGCGGCAATTGGTGCTGTCCTCGGGTTAAATTTCTGGTTGATACCATCAATAACCATGAAATCATTACCTAAGCCATGCATTTTGGTAAATTTTAACTTTGTCATAAGCCGCCCAGTTTATTATTCCAGCAGATAGGCGACTATGATACCGATTTATCTTGATAACGATAAGTTCTGAACACCAATAAAATCAAAAATCTTTACATTTATATGATTTAAAAAATAACTTAAACTGTGATTTTTTATACTTCATCTTTTGAATCAGATTCAGTATAAACCGCTAATAATATATATTCTGATATAAGAAATAGTATTAAAAAAATGAAAATCATCTGATTATTGAAACACTGAATACTATCAGCCTATTATTTTTTATAAATATCAGCATATATACTAAATATTTTTGCTTGATTATTTAATGTTTTCAATGAAGTAATCGATAAAAACTCTAAGTTTTGCTAAATTCCTATTTGACTCTGGGTAAAGAAAACAAAATTGCCATGTATGATTAATAGAATATTCAGGTAAGATTTCTACCAATTTATTACTCTGCAACTCATTCTGCACCGCAAATTTAAATAAATGTACAATTCCACAACCATTCAATGCAAGAACCTTAGTCGCCAGAATGCTGTCAAACACTTGGATATGATTCGAATAATGAAAATCCCTTTTTGAATGATTATCTACAGAATTCCATAAGAATTTTTTGTTATTTTCGCTTATGCTGAAATTGATACACTGATGATTTTTAATATCTGAAGGCGATTGTATCATGCTGTTGTTAGACAAATATTCAGGACTAGCAAACAGACCGGATGTAGCATCATGCAATTTTTTTTTAATTAAAAAGGGCTCAAGTTTGGTCTCAGGCTGAATCAACCTCACTGATAAATCATAAATTTCAGCCACAAAATCAATATTTCGATTAGTTACATGAAAATCTAGCTTCAGTTTTGGATATTGTTCACAAAATTTATTTAAATATGGCGCCATTTTATAGTTAAAAAAACTTTCTGGAACACTGATTTTCAGTCTTCCAGCTACAGACTCTTTTTGTTCTTTAAGCTCTCGTTCAATACTGATTAATGATTCTAAAATTTCAGAGCATTTTTTATAATAAATTTTCCCCTCTGGTGTTAATTTGATTTTACGTGTATTTCTACTGAATAATTCAATACCAATTCTTTCTTCAAGCCTTTTAATAGAGCGGCTTACAGCAGCAGGTGTAATATTCAAATACTCAGCAGCAGCTGAGAAATTTTCATTTTCAGCTGCTACGAGAAACAGTTCAAGACTAGCTAAATTCATACCCTGTAAATGGTTTTTCATTTCAACAACTAAATATCTGCTTGATTTTGACGCATATAGAGATTATTCATTATTAATGCTATAAGCGTAACTGCCATTCCCAAAACTTCAATATACGAAACATGATGCCCTTGCAAAAGGCCAATAATGTACGATATAACGGGTACCAAATTAACAAACAAAACTCCATTGATTGTGCCTAGCGCTTTAATACCTGCATTCCAGCTGATAATCACTAAAGTAGTTATAACCAAAATAAAAATATCAAATTTACTGGCTGCCATTGCCTGAAAATTCGGATAACTGGCATAACCTAATGATGTTGCCGCTATAGTAATGAATATTATACTCAGTGTTCCTAAGGAAGAGCTTAAAGCAGTGACACGTAAAGCACTCCAGCCATATACTGAAATCATAATATTGGCAAAATAGGTATATATTACCCAGCAGATAGTGGCTGCCAATAGTAGCAAATCACCGATAAAGCTAGATGAAGCCCTCAAATGACTAAAATTACCATTAGTAATTACCAAAACAATACCAGTAAAAGCTAATAGCATGCAGAAACTAGTTTTAGAATCTGGGAAGCTACGATGAATAATGCATGTTAGCGCAAGCGATAATAAAGGCATCAGAGCTAATATAATCGTTGCATGTTCTGCTGAAGAATAACCTATTCCAATAAACGTGAGAAAATTTAGTCCTGCAAAGCCGATACTTCCAAAAAACCAGAGTAACAAGGTTTTACCTTCAGTTTGATAACTTTTTTTACCTTCTAGAATGATTAAAATCACACTGACAAGCATTGCCCCCAAAACATAACGAATAAAAGTAAGATAATAGCCATCAATACCTGAAGATACGGCATGTTTGGATGCGGGATACATAATTCCCCAACCAATTACCGTAATCAATAGATATACAATACTTCTGCAACTAAATTGTCTGTTAATACCCATGTCTTTTATCCTGAAATAAATTGTACTGCATATTGTTATAATTCATTTCAAGTAAAAGAACATTATAGAGCGAGTAATAAGTCTTATTACATAAAGTAACATCAAACAACTTTAAGATCCAGAAAATCAACAATAGGCCTGTAATTGATTCAGATAAGCGTATATCGAATATACATTTATTTGCATCTCTCGCTACTCAAATTGCTTACAGATTCATAACCGGCGGCTGCACCAGCATCAGCACTATCGGCAAGGTAATCAAGCTTAATACCGTACTGAAAAAAGTAGCAGAAGAAACTAGTTGTGGTTTGGTGTTGAATTGTACAGACATCAATGTAGTATTGGCTGCTGTCGGCATGGCAGCAAGAACAATTAATATTTTTTTTGCCATCAGGTCTAGCGGCATAAAATACACCAGCAGCACAGCCCACAAAGGCGATACTATCAATCGGAGTATCAACGCAAAGCTTATTTTGGGCAGTTCAATCTGCTTAATATGTAATGTAGCCAGCTGCATACCCAAAATAAGCATAATAACAGGAATAGAAGAATCTCCTATCATTCCCACAGCCAGCAGAATTTCTTTACTGAGTGGAATATGCAGTATCTGAAATATCAAACCTAACAAAGCACCATGTACAATCGGCATGCGTAATACTTTTTTCAAAACCGTGCGCTGGCTGATGCCTTCAACATCATTGCTGCCTTTTGCTGCAAAATAAGTGCCTAATGTACTCATAACAAACTGTTGCAGTACCATCAGAATCACAGCGATATCAAAACCTGCACTGCCGAAAAATACCAGAATCACCGGTGTACCGTAGTTTCCATTATTCATAAAACATGATGCCAAAATCAAGGCGCAATTATCCTGATTGCGGTAATGACAAATTTTCGACCACAGATACACCAGCACAATCAGTCCGATACACAAAATCAATACATAGAAAGCATAATAAGCATAAGCAGAAGTAAGCTGATGGCTGTAAAACGTTTTGAAGGCCAGAAAGGGAGAAAGGATATACAAAGACATTTTCGATAATCCGGCTATATCGAATTTAAGGATTTTCTGACCAATGAATCCAGTAACAAAAATTCCGAAAACCGGTAATAAAATCATCAGAAAATGCATAATATATCCTTACCGATAAACAGATATCGGATTGTCAATATGTCTGAAAAATTTTAGAAATTCTTAATCTGGCAGCGCTCGTACATAATGGCAGCAATGTGACTATGGTTTAAAACCAGTTAACCAGATAATCTCGCCACAGCGCCAGCACCCATAAAATTGCCAGTAGTAACATGGTTAATAATTGAGCAGCCGATGCTGTATCTTTAGCCCGTTTGGCCAGCGGATGTTTTGCCAACGAAGTATGGTCGACAGCTGCTTCAATAGCCGTATTAAAAAGCTCTACAATCCAGCTTAAAAACGAAGCCATAATTAAAACCATACGCGTCAGGATGCCAAAATCCAATACAAAAACCAGCACAATCAAAATTCCATTTAACCACAACAGCTGACGAAAAGCCGATTCGCTGCAAGCCGCTTTCAAACCAGCCAGAGAGTAACCATAGGCGTTGAATATGCGGCGTATACCGGTTTTACCTTTAATAGTATTGGCATACTGCTTATTATTTTCCGGCATGATAATATTATTGTCCTTTTAAAATCGGATATGGCTGCACAAGATTTTTTAAAGCGGGGAACCATATAAACGTGCAGCTTCTTCAACAGCATCGGCAAATATAGCAGCCACATCACAGTCAGTTTGCTTGCTAATTTCTTGAAAACCAGTCGGACTGGTAACATTGATTTCCGTCAGATAATCACCAATCACATCCAGTCCAGCCAGCAGAATACCTCTGCGTACCAGTTCCGGAGCCAATGTTTCAGCAATTTGCCTATCTCGTTCACTCAGTGGCTGCGCCACGCCATGGCCACCTGCAGCCAGATTGCCTCGTGTCTCGCCCTGCTGTGGAATACGTGCCAATGCATAGGGAACAACTCGCCCACCAATAATTAATATGCGTTTATCGCCATGAACAATTTCTGGAATATAACGCTGTACCATAATTGTACGGCTGTCTAAACGCATCAGCATTTCCAGAATACTGCTGATATTAGGGTCATTCTGCTGCAAGCGGAAAATCCCCATACCCCCCATACCATCCAGCGGCTTAATAATGATATCGTGGTATTCATGCAAAAAAGCACGCACATCTGCTGCACGGGTAGTGACCAAAGTCGGAGCAGTAAACTCTGTAAAATCTAAAATAGCTAGTTTTTCATTGAAATCGCGCATAGCCTGCCCGCTGTTATAAACACGGGCACCTTGTTTGGCAGCTAAAGTCAGTAATTGAGTCGCATATAAATACTGCATATCAAACGGCGGATCAGTACGCATGATCACTGCATCGAAACTGTTTAGCCGATATTGCTGTTGAGACAAAAGACTAAACCAGCAATGGTCATAATCATCCCTGGCTTCGGTAAATCCAAATTCGCTAGCCTCTGCCACAACATATTCTTGCTGAACACTTAGCTGGCTGGCTAATGTGTGAAACAATGTCCAGCCTCGTGCAGCCATTTCCCGCATCATGGCATATGTGGTGTCTTTATAAGTTTTGAAGCCAGCCATTGGGTCGGCTATAAACAAGATTTTCATTATATTTACCTACAGATAATTTAACCGGCTCAAAATCTACTTCCAGCCGGTTAAACCAGTACTTTATTTTAATGAACGAATGCCTACTGCTTCACGTACTTCCTCTAGTAGGGGTTTTGCCTGTGCACGTGCTTTTACCGCACCTGCCTGCAAAATATCCTCTATCAATGAGGGCTCTGCCATTAGCTGAGTAAATCGCTCACGCTTTTCAGCCAGCTCTTCATTGATTTTTGTTGCTAGCATTTTTTTAGCTTCGCCCCAAGCCAGACCTTCAGCAAGCATCTGAGTAAAGCTGCTCGTTTCTGTCGGTGTAGAGAAAGCTTTATAAATATCAAACAAAGGGCTTTCATCAGGCTGTTTCGGTTCGCCCGGTTCTTTCAGATTGGTAACAATCTTATTTACCGCTTTCTGCAATTTCTTTTCCGGTTCAAATAATGGAATGGTATTACCGTAACTTTTGCTCATTTTTCGGCCATCCAGACCAACCAATGTTTCCACATTGTCATCTATTTGAGCTTCGGGCAAAGTAAACAAAGGCTTGAAACGATGATTGAAACGGCCTGCTATATCACGCGCCATTTCCAGATGCTGAATCTGATCACGCCCTACCGGTACCTTATCGGCATTAAATATCAGAATATCTGCACTCATGAGCATCGGATAACAGAAAAGCCCCATTTCAATGCCGTGATCTAGGTCCTCCTGTCCTTTTTCAGCATTTTCCTGTACGGCTGCTTTATACGCATGGGCACGGTTCATTAGTCCCTTAGCTGTATTGCAGGTCAGAATCCAGTTCAGTTCCATTACTTCGGGAATATCAGTCTGACGGTAAAAAGTTGTACGCTCAGGATCAAGACCACAGGCCAGCCATGTTGCAGCTACAGCTTTGGTTGATTCGTGAACTTTTTCCGGATCATGACATTTAATTAAAGCATGATAATCAGATAAAAAAAGGAAAGATTCCACATCTGGATTCTGGCTCGCCTGAATAGCCGGACGAATAGCACCCACATAATTACCCAGATGCGGTATGCCGCTGGGTGTAACACCAGTTAAAACGCGCGTTTTTTTCATTATGAATCGTACTTTATAAAATTAATATTATTTTGAAACAAAATTTTCTGCTTACTCTAAATAACGTTGCAGTGAGAAAGTCTGAATGATAGAAGTAAATCAAACCGCTAGCTCAGGCATATTTTCCAGCTCTATAGCTGCAGCCAGCAACGATAATCTGGCCAGTACACCATACACATAAAGACGGACACTTTCACAATCACTGGCCTGACTAACATTCTCTGTCTGCACGATACCCAATTGTTCCCACGGCTGAAATTCGCGTTTGCTGGCAGTATCTTCTTCCGTAATCTCAGTTTCCGGTGAGACAATATTGCAGTGCAATGGTACAAAATGCATCCCTATAGCATTCAGATTTTCGTCTGGTCCGCGTCCCTCATGCACACGGTAAAAGCCACCGATTACAAACCGGTCCATCATATAAACCACAGGTTCTGCGGTAGCACCATGCAGTGTTTCATAAGTATAAATACCTTCCTGCACAATCACTTCACTGACTTCCAGACCTTCTTTGATTTTAGCCATTTTATTACGTTTTTTGCGATTGAGGCCACGCACCTCCTCTGCCGAATGAACACTCATCACCCCCATACCATAAGTACCGGCGTCGGCTTTAACAATCACAAACGGTTTATCCTGAATGCCCAGTTCATCATATTTATTCTGAATACGTTGTAAGAGACGTTCCACAGTATCTGCCAGACGGTTTTCACCTTCGTGGCTGGCAAAATCTAAACCACTACATACTTCATAATATGGATTAATCGTCCACTCATCTATGCCTGCCAGTTTGGCAAACTCTGCTGCCACTTGATTATATGCATGAAAATGGGTACTTTTTCGCCTCGTGGTCCAGCCAGCTTTTAATGGTGGCAATAGTTTCTGTTCCAATCCCTGAAGAATATCTGGTACGCCTCCTGACAAATCATTGTTCAGCAAAATCATACAAGGAGTGAAACCATCTGCTAGCTGTAATCGATTACCCTGCCGCAATACTGGCTCGAGAGTAATGTGGTCACCAAGCGCCGTTTCTAGTGTGGTAATCTGAGTAATTTCGGGATTAATTGTACCAATTCGCACATTTAATCCCACATGACGCAATATAGAATAGAGTGCGTAAACATTTTGCAGATAAAAAGTATTGCGCGTATGGTTTTCAGGTATCAGCAAAACAGACTGTGCTTCTGCACAGGCACGTTCCACTGCATCCTGTGCCGCTACAGAAGCCAAAGGCAAAAAAACAGGATTCAGGTTATTAAAACCACCCGGAAACAGATTCATGTCAATACTGGCAAGTTTATATCCGCTGTTACGAATATCCACCGAACCGTAAAAAGGAGCGTGGTGATGTCGCCATTGGGTACGAAACCATGATTCAATCTGCGTCTGTTTGGCTAAAATTGCCCGTTCAAAATTCTGCAATTCCAAGCGATGCGCTGCGGCCACATCAGGTAAACTCATATTTCAGTCCTTTCTACATATATATGCTGCATTACTTAGTGCATATAGTGGTCATTATTATAACAACAAACGCCAGATTAACAGAAAACAGCAACTATAATCGTTTTCAAACAGACATTCAGGACATCTACACTTGCAAAAAATAGACAATAAGTCCAAAAATATTCATTTAATTACATTCAAATCTGAATATTTTATATTTTTAGACAAAATGCTTGTAAATCCTTCTTAACAGTATTAAGATGCTTCACACATAAAACATAACAAAACAAAGCTAGTACAATGAAAGCACAAACCCTGTATGAAAAACTGTGGAATAGCCATATTGTCCAACAACAGGCTGATGGCACAGTTTTACTCTATATCGACCGCCATCTAGTACATGAAGTCACCAGCCCGCAAGCTTTTGAAGGACTGAAGCTGGCTCATCGTCCATTGTGGCGCGAACAAAGTATAGTTGCTACTGCTGATCACAACACCCCTACAGACCACTGGGACAAAGGCATCACCGATCCTATTTCCAAGCTTCAGGTCAATACACTGGATAAAAACATACACGACTTTGGTGTAGAAAAATATTATCCATTCAAAAATATCAATCAGGGTATCGTGCACGTAGTAGGCCCCGAACAAGGCGCCACTTTACCAGGTATGACAGTAGTCTGCGGAGATTCACACACGTCCACCCATGGTGCTTTTGGTGCGCTGGCTCATGGCATCGGTACATCAGAAGTAGAACACGTCATGGCCACACAGTGTATTACTGCCAAAAAATCAAAAACCATGCTGATTGAAATTACCGGCACGCTAAAACCTTGTATAACCGCCAAAGATATTGCTTTATATATTATTGGCCAGATAGGTACTGCCGGAGGCACTGGTTATGCAATTGAATTCGGCGGTGAAGCAATCCGCAATTTATCAATGGAAGGTCGAATGACCCTTTGCAACATGGCCATCGAAGCAGGAGCCCGTTCAGGCCTTGTAGCAGTTGACCAAACCACAATCGATTACATCAAAGATCGCCATTTCGCACCTAAACGTGAATTATGGGAGCAGGCTGTTAGTTACTGGAAAACACTGGTCTCAGATGCAGGAGCCAGCTTTGATAAAACTTATCATTTTAATGCGGAGGACATCGAACCACAGGTTACATGGGGAACCTCACCAGAAATGGTAATTGCAGTAAATCAACAAGTGCCCGACCCTGACGCAGAAACGGATCCAGTAAAACGGGAGGGTATGCAGCGGGCACTGCAATATATGGGCTTAACTGCCGGTACACCAGTCAATGAAATTCCAGTTGATGTTGTATTTATTGGTTCATGCACCAACGGAAGAATTGAAGATTTACGCATTGCTGCCCAAGTAGCGAAAGGACGACATAAGGCAGATAATGTTAATCGGGTATTAATAGTACCCGGCTCAGGAAGAGTCAAACAACAAGCTGAAGCAGAAGGGCTGGATAAAATTTTTACAGCCGCAGGTTTTGAGTGGCGTGAACCAGGCTGCTCAATGTGCTTGGCTATGAATGCAGATCGATTACAGCCACATGAACGTTGTGCTTCAACTTCCAATCGTAACTTTGAGGGCCGTCAAGGGAACGGCGGTCGCACTCATCTGGTCAGCCCTGCCATGGCAGCAGCTGCAGCAGTCACTGGCCATTTTACTGATGTGCGACACATATAAAGTGAATAACTTGCAGTTTTAAGCCAGCAAGTGCATGATAAGCATGTAGTTCTGATTGAATGTGTTAATTATTATCTTTGTTGAAGGAGTAAAGCATGAAAAAAATGTTGTTAATTGCTGCAATGGTTATGGCTGTACTCTCTGGTTGTCACACAATTCATGGCGTAGGACAAGACGTCCGTGCTGGGGGTCAGCATCTGTCCAACGCAGCTAGTCGATAATATTACAAGGATAAAACCATGAAAAAACTGATGCTCTTAAGCGTTGCCATTGTTGGTTTTCTGGCTGGTTGTCATACAGTTTCCGGCGTTGGTCGTGATATTTCTGCCGGTGGTCAGGCAGTAAGTAATGCTTCAGACAACGTACGCTCAGAAATGTAACTGCATGCAAGCCCGACAGGGCTTGCACTAAATTCAATCATTAACTACACACATACTGAATCACCCGCATGAAATCTTTTACAACTCTTACGGCTCTGGTAGCACCGCTTGACCGCGCTAATGTAGACACAGATGCCATTATTCCTAAACAATTTTTAAAATCAATCAAACGCAGTGGTTTCGGCCCAAATGCTTTTGATGAGTGGCGTTATCTTGATCACGGTGAACCGGGTATGGACAACAGCAAACGTCCCTTGAATCCGGATTTTGTACTCAATCAGCCACGTTATCAGGGTGCACACATTCTGCTGACCCGTAAGAATTTTGGTTGTGGTTCAAGCCGCGAACACGCACCATGGGCTCTAGATGATTACGGTTTTCGCGCCATCATTGCACCATCTTTTGCAGATATTTTTTTCAACAACTGCTATAAAAACGGTCTATTACCCATAATTTTGCCCGAAGAAGTAGTGGATCAACTTTTTCATGAAGTTACTTCTCATGAAGGCTATCAGCTCAGCATCAATCTGCCCGAACAAACCGTTACCACACCCAGCGGTCATCATTACTATTTCGATATCACCGAACACCGCAAACATTGTCTCCTCAATGGTCTGGATGAAATCGGCCTGACCTTGCAACATGCGGATGCTATAAAAGCTTATGAAAGCAGCCACAAACAACAACAACCATGGCTGTATCAGTCCTGACTCCATAGAAACCTGTTTCGTTTTCATACACTAAAAATAAATTATTACTGAGTGCCAATCAGTGGCAGTCAGACAACATTCAGAAAGAATAAAATGAGTAAACACCTTGCTATTCTTCCGGGGGATGGAATCGGTCCGGAAATTATTGCTCAGGCCGTCCGTGTTTTAGACAAACTGATTGCAGAAGGACTAGATGCAGATTATCAATATGCTCCATTAGGGGGTGCTGCCTATGATGAATACGGCCATCCTTATCCAGAATTTACTCAAAAAATCTGCCGCGCTGCAGACGCAGTGTTGCTTGGTGCAGTCGGTGGTCCACAGTACGACAGCCTTGAACGCCCACTGCGTCCCGAACGCGGACTACTTGCCATCCGAAAAGATCTCAACTTATTTGGCAATCTACGTCCAGCCATACTCTATCCTGAGCTGGCCAATGCTTCTACCCTAAAACCAGAAGTAGTATCTGGTCTAAATATTTTGATTGTGCGTGAACTAACCGGCGATATCTATTTTGGCGAACCACGCGGCATTCATACCTTGCCAAATGGCGAACGCGAAGGTATTAACACCATGCGTTACAGCGAAAGTGAAATTCGCCGTATCGGTAAGATTGCCTTTGAGGCAGCACAAAAACGCAATAAAAAACTTTGTTCAGTAGATAAGGCCAATGTATTGGAAACTACCGAGTTGTGGCGTGAAATCATGACCGATATGAATAAAGATTACCCTGATGTCAGCCTTAGCCACATGTATGTCGACAATGCAGCCATGCAACTTGTAAAAGCACCTAAGCAATTTGACGTTATTGTAACGGGTAACATATTTGGTGACATTCTTTCCGATCAAGCTTCTATGCTGTCCGGTTCCATAGGTATGCTCCCTTCAGCATCGCTCAACGAAACAGGTAAAGGCATGTATGAACCGTCACATGGTTCTGCACCCGATATTGCTGGCAAAAATTTGGCCAATCCGCTTGCCACCATTCTTTCACTAGCGATGCTGATGCGTTACAGCCTAAATAATGAGCAAGCCGCATTTAGAATCGAACAAGCAGTAGGCAAAGTATTGGCACAAGGGCTACGTACTGGTGACATCTATGAAGAAGGCTGCCAGCGTGTTTCATGCAGCCAAATGGGTGATGCTGTACTGGCTGCACTATAAGTCAATTGCACAAGCGCTTCAAATTACGTATATTTAACTTAACAGAGCATGCCAACTCTCTGTTAAGTTATTTTTTGTACAGCTGTTTTCTTTACTGAAATCGAATATCTTGAGCTACCGTTTAATACAACCAGCGCAACATCAAACTACAAACCTGCCTGCCGGCAGCTTGCCCGCACATCATGTTGGCTGTCCTTGCTGTGGCTTGTCATTAACTATTCCTGCTCTAATACCTGGCGAATCTGCCGAATGTCCGCGCTGCCAGCAGCGACTGGTTCGCATAGAAACTCACCCTCTTGATACTCCGATAGCATTTGCCATCGCCTCACTAATTATCATGACAATTGTATATACACAACTGTACATGACTATAGACATGCTTGGCATTCATGTTGACCTTACCATTCCCTATATAATGGGTACTTTAGCCCAGCAGGACTATTCAATACTGGCAGAAGTAATGTTTTTTCTCACTTTTGGTTCACCAGTTCTGTTTCTACTGCTGTGCCTGTACGTATATACCGGACTGCGTTATCAGCAAGTTCTACCTGGTATGCTGTACGCCACAAGAACACTAGTACGCCTGCGCCATTGGATTATGATAGACGTTTTTTATATAGCCACACTGGTGTCATACATTAAAATCAGTGCCATGGCACAAATGCATTTTGGGTTGGCATTCTGGTTTATGATGGTTTTAGCTATTCTATTGATTCGCACTTCTCAAGGCGTACCTGAACATTGGATTTTTTATCAGATACAGCGACTTACCGGAAACGATCCTACCAGACAAATCTACAGCGACCACACCATTAATTGCAATTACTGCTTGTTTGAACAACCAGATACCCAAAATGTCTGCGGTGTGTGTGGCTCTTATCTGAGCCGGCGCAAACCTCTCAGCCTCAGTATCAGCATGTCCTTTTTATTGGCTGCCATTATTTTTTATATTCCGGCCAATTTATTACCAATGATGATCACTCGTTCTCCAGGTACCAATCTTGCCAGCACCATTCTTGATGGTATCGAATACATGTGGAGTGATGGAGATGTATTTATCGCCGTCGTGATATTCAGTGCCAGTATGGCCATTCCTGTGCTTAAAATCATTTCTATGCTGATACTGCTCTATTCTGCAGCCTATCACCCGCTGATGTCCCCTCGCCGTTTAACCATTCTATATCGCATTACTGAATCAATTGGACGCTGGTCTATGATAGATATCTTTGTAGTAATCATACTGATGTCCGCATTCTCTACACCACTTGCCCACGTAGCGCCGGGTTCAGCTACCATATATTTCTGCGGCGTAGTAATCCTGACCATGGTCTCGGCACTTAGTTTCGATCCACGCTTAATCTGGGATGAGCAAAACAACAAGCCCAGCATCAAAACAGCGCAATAAGGCATACATCATGAGCCAAACCGAAAACGAAAACGAAACAACGCAAACTACAGCAATTGTAAAGCATAAACCTCCATTCAATGTACTGGTATGGATTATTCCTGCCCTAGCCTTACTCACTGGCGCATGGCTACTCATACAACATCTTCGCCATACAGGACCGGAAATTACCTTATATATCAATGATGCTGATGGAATTGCAATCAACTCAACAGAAATTAAAGTATTAAATGTTACGGTAGGCAAAGTCACATCAATCAGCATCAGTCCGGATGAAAAAGGTGTACAAATCAAAGCCAAAATGAATGCCGATGTCAAAAATATGCTGCGTAAAGATACACAGTTTTGGATAGTCAAACCACGCATCGATCAAAGCGGCATCACCGGACTGAACACACTGGTATCGGGTTCCTATATTGCCTTTACGCCTGGGCACAGCAAAGAAAAAGCTGAAACGTTTACCGTAGCAGATTTACCACCTGTTAGCGCCATTTCTCAGAGCGGCATCCGTCTGCGCCTTAAGGGTCACAGTGACAAACTGCTTACCCCCGGTAGCCCTGTTTTATATGGTGATATCAGTGCCGGCCAGATAGAAAAGGCCTATTTTGATCCCAAAGACAACAACGTTCACTACCAAATATATATCAACAGCCCTTACGACAGCCTTATTGGTGATAAAGTCAAATTTTGGCTCCAAACCGGTGTGCAGGTTACCGCATCTGGCGGCGGCGTCCATATCGACTCAGCACCATTACCTGCTCTTTTATCCGGTGCCATCGTATTTAAAACTATGTTTGAAGGCAAAGGTACACCTGTAGGCAATAATACAGAATTTACTCTATACAACAGCGAACGAGAACTAGACAACCTGCCTACCAAACGCGCCCAATATTACGTTGTTTTCTTCCAGCAATCCGTACGTGGCTTAAGTGTCGGGGCTCCAGTAGAGTATCAAGGCATTAATATTGGTTCCGTTGCCGACGTACCCTATTTTGCACTCAATGACAGCCATAAACTCTTTCAGCATGGCTGGGTACCCGTTCGGCTGCGTATCGAACCCGGGCGCATGGAAATTAATGCCAGTAAACAAGATGACAAAATCTGGCAGCAGCAAATTCAGCAGGCACTTAATCACGGTCTTTCTGCCTCGCTAGAAAAAGACAACTTAATCACTGGTAATCAATACATCAGCCTCACACAGGCTCAACCGGGGGAAACACTGCTCAAACCGCTCACACGCTATCAGGGATACACCGTTATCGGCAGCAATCGAACCGGATTAGATATGATTCAGAATCAACTTTCTGCCTTACTGACAAAACTCAATAACCTACCGATAGAACATTCCATGAAACAGCTGGACAGCACACTAGCACAGCTAAAAACCACACTGGCCAGCGCAGACAAACTGCTGGCACAGAATAAAACCCAGCAACTACCAGCAGAGCTTACCGCCACCTTGAAAGAATTGCGCACCACTCTGCAAGGTGTTTCCAGCACATCCCCACTTTATGGTGATATTCAGCAAACCCTGAAAAGTATAGATACTACTCTTAAAGAAGCACAGCCAACCTTGAAAACCCTCAGACAGCAACCAAACGCCCTTATCTTCAACCGTCGCGGCCATGATCCTGAACCTAAAGGAGCCAGATAATGAAAATCATACTATCACTTGTATGCACTGCTGCTCTGACCCTCACCGCGTGTGCTGGCACACCAGTGACCTATTATCAACTACCAGGCAGCAATTATCAGTTGCCCACCACAAGCCAGCGAATACCGGTACAGATAAAAGTTGTTCTGGCAGAACGACTCAATCAAGGTAATCTAGTGTATCAAGACAGTCCAACCACCCTTCAATTTACCCAGACACATTTATGGGCAGACGACTTGAGCAACGAAATCAAACTGGTTCTGGCTAATGAACTAAACAAAAAAAGCGAGCGATATTGGTTTACACCAGAAAACAAAACCAAAGCCACACTCACCGTATACATCCAATCTTTTCAGGGTAGCTATGATGGATATATAAACATCAATGGTTACAGCAGCTGGCAAGGAGCAACTGAAAACAACAAAAATTTCAATATCCATATTCCGCAGCAAGGTAATGGCTACAGCAACATGGTTAATGCACTAGCACAGGGACTATCCAACGTAGCACAAACCATAGCCCCTGCTGACTAAACTTATTTTCTCTTATCATTCGCACAAATTCGGCCAGTAAAACTATTGTTTAACTGGCCGAAATGCTTAATCGATTGTTTAAAAACATTGACTACACTAATTCATATTATCTATAACTTCAGTTAGAGCAAACCACAGAATGTCAACCGAGGGTATAACTGAAAAATTAAATTAAAAAATTCCTGCGAAAGAAAATCAGTCTATTTAAAGCATCAAACAATTTCATCGCCAGACAAGAAGAAAGATTTATAATAAAACACTTATTTCTTTTGAAAAAAAGCCATGAAACCTTTTATCGTTTCACAGATAGCCTGCTTCTTACTTTGTGCCTGTAGCATAGGAGTGCCTTCCAACGTCGCCATAGGTATAGGCGGAGGTAATCATAATTTCGGACTAGGCACGTCAATATATTTTCCTATTAAAACCAAGCCAATACCTGCAGAACCGCCTGCCATAGCAGGTACCGAAAAAAGCAGCCCTCCTACTGCCACTCCATCTGCTTCAAACAAGAAACAACCAGCAAGATAGCCTGTTTGGCAATACTGGCATTAAACTTAACAATCAATAAAACATAAACAAAATACCAAAGAGATAGACACTGCAAACTCAAAAAACACTTCCAAATCATGTAAATTCATAACAACATCAATACCTATGCCACAAAAACAAAATAGCTTTTAGACAAATTATGCCTAAACCGTATAAACCGTGCTAAACTCAACAGCAACTTAAATTAATTACTCAAAAATCAGAGTAAAACCTATGGCTGGCAATACTTTCGGGCAAATTTTTACTGTTACCACCTTTGGTGAAAGCCATGGTGCCGCACTTGGTTGCGTGATAGATGGGTGTCCGCCTGGAATGAATCTAAGTGAATTTGATATTCAACAAGATCTTGACAGACGAAAACCAGGCACTAGCCGCCATGTCACTCAGCGTCGTGAAGAAGATACTGTCGAAATACTTTCTGGTATATTTGAGGGCAAAACCACTGGTACACCCATCGGATTATTAATCAGAAATACCGATCAGCGTAGTAAAGATTATGGCGCTATTGCCCAAAGCTTTCGCCCCGGACATGCTGATTACACTTACTGGCACAAATACGGTATTCGCGATTTTCGTGGTGGTGGGCGTAGCTCTGCTCGCGAAACTGCCGCTCGAGTCGCTGCTGGTGCCATTGCCAAAAAATGGCTACGCGAACATTATCAAACTGAAATTGTTGCCTATATTACCCAAATTGGCGAAAAAAAAATACCATTCGAAAACGAAAGTTTTATAAACAACAATCCTTTTTTCGCTGCCAATCAGAGCCAGATTGAAGAACTGGAACAATACATGGACAGCATCCGCAAAGCCTGCGACTCTATCGGAGCTAAACTGCATGTTACTGCCCGTAATGTTCCAGTAGGTTTAGGCGAACCTGTATTTGATCGACTGGATGCCGATATAGCCCATGCCATGATGAGCATCAACGCCGTAAAAGGTGTTGAAATCGGAGCCGGATTTGAAAGTATTTGCCAAAAAGGCAGCGAACATGGAGACGAACTGACACCCGAAGGCTTTCTATCCAACAATGCTGGCGGTATACTTGGCGGAATTAGCAGTGGCCAAGATATTCACATTAATCTAGCCATCAAGCCTACCAGCAGCATCGCCACACCGCGACACTCTATCGACATTCATGGTCAACCAGTTATACTCGCCACCCATGGTCGCCATGATCCGTGTGTAGGTTTACGCGCCGCGCCGATTGCAGAAGCTATGCTTGCACTGGTATTGATAGATCATGCTTTACGCCATCGAGCCCAGAATGCGGATATACAGGTAAATACACCAAATATTGCCCATCATAACCAATAGCCCACCAATATCTAGATGTAATTTTTATAGCCATCCATACATGTAATGAACTGAATCATCAACTGATTAATTCCAATTACTAAAGTGGCCGTAAACAACAAGGAAGTAACTATATGAGTCAAGAAACCGCTTTGGGTGCAGCCCTCAAATCAGCTGTACAAACCATGAGCAAGAAAAAACAAACTGATATGATTGCCGAACATATCTACCGTAAGTACGACGTATTCAAACATTTCAAACCATTGGCAATTGGTATTGATCAGGACTTAATCACAGCACTGCCACAATATGATCCAGCATTGATTGCGCGTGTACTAGCTAATCACTGTCGCCGGCCACGTTATATCAAATCTTTGGCACGCGGCGGCAAACGCTTTGACCTGAATAACCGCTTCAAAGGTGAAGTTTCACCAGAAGAACAAGCCATTGCTAAGCAACATCCCTCGATGCAAACCACCAAACCAGTTGCAGACAATACTTCAATCACTGAAAAAGAAGTTCTAGAACCTGGCCAAAGTATCGATAGCGAACAAACACAAAACTAGTACTACATATTTAACACACGAGCTTCATGCTCGTGTTTTCATATTATGCTCTTTGATAGCCACTGCCACCTTAACCATAGCCCACTTATTGAGAACCTGACTCAAGTGCTGCAGCTGGCTGCCGAAAAAAACATCAGCCACTTCCTCGTGCCAGCAACCAATCCTGACGACTGGATAGCCTCCCTTAATTTGGCACAATCTCAACCTTACATATACGCAGCAATCGGCATTCATCCATGGTATTTAGACAGCTTTAGCGATACTGCAATCGACAATCTGGAAAATTTGCTGCTTCAGCATTCACAAGCCTTAATTGGCGAAATCGGACTTGATTATGTTCATGCTGAAAATATAAATGATAAAAACCAACAAATTAACTGTTTCGAAGCCCAATTACAATTGGCCAAAACAACTCAGCGACCAACAATCATTCATCATGTACATGCTACAGCTGACTGTTTGCGCAGCATTAAACGCTGTGGTTTTACCAATGGAGGTATTGCACATGCATTTTCTGGAAGCATAGAAGAAGCGCAGGCATGGATTAAACAGGGTTTTCTAATTGGTGCCGGTTCTCTGCTTTTGCGCCCACAGGCTAAAAAAATACGCCAAATCGCCACATTGCTTCCTTTACAGCATCTGGTCATCGAAACAGATGCACCCTATATGTCCCCTAACCCTCAACACAGCAACAGTCCTGAGCATTTACTTCAGATAGCTAAAATCATAGCCAACTTGCGTAACATGCATTGGCAGGATATCGCCACTATCACCACTCAAAATATGTTTAAATTATTAAATATAAATTAAACTCTTATTTACAAAGATAATGTATTTAATCACTCATCTGGTACAGCCAGATCTTACTTAAATGCAATGAATTATAATTTCCAAACATGCTACACCCCGATTCCTCTGTAATTTTATGCATTTATTATTAAAATAAAGAACCCGCAGATAAACTAAATCATTTAAAATTAAACAAGGGGAAAATCTCCCCCTTGTTTAACTAAAATACTTAGATTAAAAATTGACTTGTGCACTGATATTATAGCGGCGTCCATCCAAAGTACGGCCATAATCTTGCTGATCAACTCTTTTATCAAAAATATTATAAATCCCACCACTCAGAATCAAATCTTTCCGAGGTTTATATACCAGTCCAGTATCCACAAAACCATAAGAAGGCTTACCAATCGCCATAGAAGTACGTGACAAATAATCTGAAGTACGACTGCGGAAATTCCAGCGCGCCCAACTAGAAAATTTTGTATTCGCATTCCAATTCAGCGTGGTATTGAACATATGTTTCGGCATCTCATTTAGCGGTTTACCACTAAACTGCCCACTTTTTTGCTCACTCCGAGTAAAAGTATAATTAGCAGACCAATCTACTTTAGGCGTAACTTTCCAGCCAAAAGTTGCCTCAATACCGCGCAAGAGCGCCTTATCCACATTTTCACGCTGACTTATGAAATCAAAATACTCATTTCGCCATGAGCAAGCATTTGAACCAGCCTTACCCTGACAAGTACGTACTTCTGTTATTTTATTTTTAAATTTAGTGTGATAAGCAGTCACCCCGCCGGACAAATTACGGTTATTATCCCAATTAAAACTGATTTCAAAATTATCTGATTTTTCTGGTTTCAATTTAGAATTACCCACAATCATCCCATTAGAATAACCACCACCAGTTGCCTGTCCCCAGCCATCTGACGCAGCTCGTAACGCCGGCGCCTTGTAGCCACGGGAATATCCTCCTTTAATCGTCCATTTTTCATTCGGCGTCCATACCCCATACAACTTCGGTGTTAACTCCGAACCATAATTTTCATCATGATCAAGACGTGCCGCACCAGTTAAAGCAAAAGTTGGCACAATACGCCACTCATCCTGACCAAAAACTGCCCAAGAATCACGCTCTAGTTTTGTTAACCTTCGTCCATTAATAATCAACTGATTACCGGAATCATTAAGCTGCTCTCGCTGCCATCTGCCACCAATACTTAGCGTATGCCGATGCAAGCGAAACTGAGTTTGCGTATTGAAAATAGTATTTTTTTCATGCATATCACGAGACGGGTTATCATTTTCCTCTCGCTGAACATATGATTGAGTATCAATATTTTCATAATATCCACGATGAGTGACACTATATTGATTACGGTCATATAGCGTATAGTCATCAGTTGGTTTAGCTCCGCGTCGCGGAGTCGGATCGATCGTTTTACCGACCTTACCATTACGATTCTGCAGACTGCGGCTGACTTCAAAATCAACCGTGTTACTATCATCAGGCGTCCAAGACAGCACAAAATCACCATTGCGCATACGCTGTTCTTTATAGCCACCAATAAACTTATCCTCATCCCGATGAGAATATCCTGCATTGGCTCGAATACCCAGACGCTCTTTAATCAGAGGACCGGAAACATACACACTACTTTGCAATATATTGCCACTATTGCTGTGCTGCTGAATCGTACCATCTGCTTTCACCGATCCTGTCCAGTCAGCAGCCGTTTTTTTCGTAATAATATTAATTACACCACCCATCGCATCAGAGCCATATAAAGCCGAAGCCGGTCCCCGAATCACTTCTATTCTCTGAATTGCAGATATGGGCGGCATCCACCCCTGTTCAATCCCCGGCCCATCAGAATTCGGGCGCACACCACGCGAATTTACACGCTTACCATCTATCAGCAACAGCGTATACGCGCCTGACATACCCCTGATACTAATGTCCTTAGTACTGCCGCCACCGGTTATCACCACACCCGGAACATCTTGCAAAGCATCAGTCACATCATGGTACTCTTTAGTTTCCAGCTCCTTAGCATTAATTACTGTAATTGAAGCTGCAGCATTTTTTGCCTGTTGCTTAAAACCAGATGCAGTCACCACTACATCAGCCAAATCCGCCTCCGCGGCATATAATGGAGAAACCAAAGTAGGCAGAAGCGCCAGCGAAAAAGAATGATGGACGAGTTTGCGCATACAAAAAATAGACTCCTGAAAAAGATCACGCCAAAAAAAACGCTTAAACTAAAGCGTTACATTTACATAATGATAATAATAATCATTATGTAATTTAACATAAATAAACAATAAAAGCATTAAATTTATTGACAAAGCATCAATCAGAGCTACAACAAAGAAAGCAAGAATGACTATCTCAGCCTCAATGAGCGCAATTAGAAAGGCAGCACAGCCCAGAAGATTCGATATTTTTATTTAAAACAAATCAGTTTTATTTATCTAAATGAGAATAAATAAAAAATCCCTGAATAAATCAGGGATTTTTCAAAAATGGCGGAGAGTAAGGGATTCGAACCCTTGATACAGGTTTTGCCCGTATACTCCCTTAGCAGGGGAGCGCCTTCGACCACTCGGCCAACTCTCCGTAGAGAAGTGCGAACTATACCCAATCGATGCTTTACTGTCAAACAATATTCGCGGCAAAACAGCCAGAAATATTAGAACAATTTCTAACACACTAACAGTAAAAGATATTTTCTTTTCGATAAAATCCATCATCAGCTTCATAATTTTATTACATAAAGCAAATACCTCCATAGCACAGACAATTCCAGCAAAGTATCAATCTCAAGCTAAAACTATTCCAATACAAATAGTAAAAACGATATTTTGTATTAACATAGCTACACGCCTAAAGGGTCAAAATTTGCTGCACTATACAAAAAAATGCTTTCCAAATTTCAGCCTGTCTTATCCAAGTGTAAATTACCCTGTTCTCATACCAAGGCTTCGGTATAATACCAAGCTTAATTACCTTAACCTGCTAATCATTGACAGGCCTGTTGTTTGTACAATTTATCGCACAACAATACAAAAATTTAAAAAATCTGGAGACTTGCATGAGTGCAATCATTGACATCTTTGCGCGTGAAATACTCGATTCACGTGGTAACCCTACAGTTGAATGTGATGTTTTACTAGAATCAGGCGTAATGGGCAGAGCCGCAGTACCGTCTGGTGCTTCAACCGGCGAAAAAGAAGCATTGGAACTGCGTGACGGAGACAAACAGCGTTATCTTGGTAAAGGGGTATTACACGCTGTAGAAAATGTTAATAATGAGATTGCACAAGCATTAATTGGCATCGATGCCAGCGAACAAAGCTACATTGATCAGATTATGATTGATTTGGATGGTACCGAAAATAAGGGTCGCCTTGGAGCCAATGCTACCCTCGCCGTATCACTGGCTGTCGCCCGTGCCGCTGCAGAAGATGCTGGTTTACCTTTATACAGATACATCGGTGGAGCCGGACCCATGTCTATGCCCGTGCCCATGATGAATGTTATTAATGGAGGTGCACATGCCAACAACAGTTTGGACATTCAAGAATTCATGATTATGCCGGTAGGTGCAGAATCTTTCCGTCAAGCTCTGCGATGCGGTGCAGAAGTTTTCCACCAGCTGAAAAAATTATGCAACGACAAAGGAATGTCTACTTGCGTTGGTGATGAAGGCGGCTTCGCACCCGATCTGTCCAGCCATGAAGAAGCAATCAAACTGATACTGTCTGCAGTAGAAGCCGCAGGCTATGAACCCGGCAAAGACATCGTTCTGGCTTTAGATTGTGCATCTAGTGAATTCTATAAAGATGGACATTACCAATTAACAGCAGAAGGACTGAACCTGACCAGTGCGCAATTTGCAGATTATCTTACAGAACTGGTGAACAAATATCCGATTGTCTCAATCGAAGATGGTATGAGTGAACACGATTGGGATGGCTGGAAATTATTAACAGAGCGATTGGGCAAAAAAGTACAGTTGGTAGGCGATGATTTATTTGTCACCAATCCCGCCATTTTAAGCGAAGGCATTGCTCAGGGACTAGCTAATTCATTACTCGTTAAAGTTAACCAGATTGGTACCTTATCAGAAACACTAAAAGCTGTAGATCTGGCGAAACGTTCAGGCTATACCAGTGTAATGAGCCATCGTTCAGGTGAAACTGAAGACAGCACCATTGCTGACTTAGCCGTGGGTACCAACTGCATGCAAATTAAAACTGGTTCCCTGTCACGTTCCGATCGAATCGCCAAATATAATCAATTGCTGCGAATTGAAGAAGAACTAGGTAGCGCTGCTTATTATCCAGGTAAAAAAGCCTTTTATCAGCTGGGCTAAAACGGATGTAGGCAAAACTGATAGGCAAATAAGATGAAGTGGGTAACCTGGGTACTGTTATTGGCACTGGCCAGTTTGCAATACGACCTGTGGATGGGACATGGCGGCTGGCAAGACATGTGGAAACTGGAAAAAAGTGTTGTTGCGCAAAATTCCAGTAATGAAGCATTGATACAACGCAATCGTGCCCTCACTGCTGAAGTTAAAGATCTTGCTGATGGAAAAGATGCAATCAACGAAATGGCTCGCGATAAACTGGGATATATACAAGAAGGCGAAGTATTTTACCGCTTTGTACCCTCTGGAACGCTCACAACCATAACTGATACATCAGCCACCATACCCACAAGATGACATATCAATAATTACCCAGGTAAACAGCTTTCATTAATGAAAGCTGTTTTTATTAACAGATATGATATGTCATTTAATTTGTATCAAATCTAAATTTCATATTACCAAATTCAGTTGTATACCTACGACAGCTACTAGCCATTTCAGGTCGATATTAAAGCATAAAGCAGTAATATAGATAGCCAGTATATTTAACCATCAGTATGATGATATAAATCACAGGCGCACGTTGCACATAAGTAGGAAATAAAAAGGCAGATAAATGATATCTATTCAGAAAACAAGTTACGGTCTCAATGTTGTATTGCATAACGACTTTACACTTAAAGACTTCAATCAACTGGAAGAAGCATTATTATCAGCCATTAATCAAAAACAACAGCCTGATTTATTGCTGGATTTGAGCCAAATGAAAGACTTTACCATCGATATGGCTCTAGAACATCTACGATTTTTACGCCAACATGCACATGACTTCGGCCGTACCGCTATCGTTGTTGAAGACATATGGATTCGGCTTGGTGCACGTTTTGCCAATCTATTGACATTGCAACACCCAAAATACTTTAGTGAAATCGAACCAGCACAAAGATGGCTAGAGCAGAATGCTCAAACCACAACTGTTATTGGTAACAATCATTAAATGCATCAATTTAAATTGATATATTCTACTTTTACCAAATAAACCTATTCCAAAAATAATAAAATATTTAGCATAATTAATCACAATAGGTTTATCCAATTAGAAATGGTCTGAGCAAGTACTTCCGGTTGCTCCAAGGGAATCATATGCCCGCAATTGTTAATGACTTTAAGGCTGGCCTGTGGTATAAATTCCTGCAACTCTTGTGCCTCATTCAAAGAGCGCATCTGATCCTGTGCTGCAGCAATAACCAGAGTTGGACAAGAAATTTTCTGGTCAGTTGGCGTTGCCCGATTGAGCAGCGACTGTCGTTTTAAAACCTCAAACCCTAAACGTTCACTCATACCACGAATACGGGCAATTAAATCCATATTATTCTGATTATCCGGACGCAAAGTCTGCATAATGGCTTTGTTTCCTAATCCTCGAAAATGTAAATGTTGCTGAATCTCTAATGTATTCAGCTTAGCCGTATGCTGTTCAGGAGTATCTTCACGTAATGACGATGCGATTAACACCAGAGCGGCAACCCGTTGCGGATATCTTGCAGCTAAAGCCCTTGCAACAAATCCACCCAGAGAAAAACCAATCAGTACAAACCGTTTCGGTGCAAAAGCTGCTATATTCTCCGCCATTGTTTCAATATTTTCACCCTTGGACAAGGAAGCACAGCATACAGATTGAGAAACAGGTAAACAAGATTTCATCTCATCCCATAATGTTTCATCCAGCATAAAGCCGGGAATACATACCCAGGGTAAAAAGCCTTGGTCGGACATTTTATAATTCACCATCAAAAAAAATTATTTTTACAAATTAAATATCAGCTTAATTTCTACTCTGCCCACTAACAAATCAAAACAGGTATTTTGTATTCTGCACATAAATAAAAATACAGCAGGCTTAATATATCAGTATTCTATATCAACTCAAGCTAAAGCATTTAAAGCAAAACAGCGAGCCATTTTTCAAGATAACAATCATTAATTGTCTCTATTTCCCTAGCAAGCAGAAATACCATTACAAATACTCACTTTAGCAAGTAATTAGTATTTTCAACCAACGCTATCATCAATCACCGCGCCCTACACATGCACAAAATTTCTCAACCACATCCTCTGAATAATAAACATTATGCCATCCTGCATAGATGCAATACATATAACTATATCCGCACCTTAAACCTCAACATTCACAGCAAAATTGACTTGACACAGCACATATCGCAAAATTAAACATTCATTAACATTATTAATTGATTGAGAGGAAATCATGACCCAAAATTTTATTTTAACCAGTTCCGAATTTAAAAATGGCGATACCGTTGATTCCTCCTATCAAAGTGACCGAGATAATCAGTCGCCAGCATTAGCATGGCAGAATGCACCGGCCGGAACCAAAAGTTTTGCAATTCAATGTCATGATCCGGATGCACCAACTGGAGGTGCAGGCTGGTGGCACTGGATGGCAGTCAATCTTCCTAAAGACGTAACCGAATTACAACGCAATGCCGGAGCAGCAGATGGGCAAAATCTTCCCTTAGGTGCACAGCAACTACGTAATGACACAGGAACCCTAGGTTATTCAGGATTCTACCCACCGGAAGGCACTCCGCCCCATCGTTATATTTTTACCATTTATGCTTTAGATACCAATAAAATTGATTTGCCGACGGATGTAACAACCAGCCATGCAGGTTTTATAATCAACAGCCATGCTATTGCTCAAGCTTCGATTACTATTTACTACGGTCGATAATTAATTCAATAATATTAATTTATCACCAAATATAAAAAAGGTTGGCCTTCAAAGACCAACCTTTTATTCATAATTTTTCTTCAATCTTCTATGGGTTTTTCTTTTGCCACCGTATCTATCAGATGCGAAATACTCATACCCCGTTCAAGAGAATCGTCATAAATAAACGTCAATTCAGGTGTTCGGAAAAGAGTAATTCGCCGCGCCAGTTCACTGCGCAAATAGCCTCTAGCATGTTCTAAAGCTTCTTCAGTAACAGCACGTGTAGCATCATCCAGCACCGTATAATAAATAGTAGCGTGGCTATAATCACGAGTTACTTCAACTTCATTAATCGTAATAAAACCGGCTCTCGGGTCTTTCAGACCCACACGTACCAAATTGGCCAACTCACGCATAATTTGCTCTTTGACACGATCCTGACGTGCATAACCGCGTTGTGGTTTGCGCATAATCATTCCTTTCTATGAACAGGCAAAGAATACAGGCAGCCCAAAATATCCTTTTAGGCTGCCTGTTACTGCTCATTATCTTCAAAGTTTACGGGCAACCTCAACCACTTCAAATGCTTCCAGCTGATCACCTTCCATAATGTCATTATAGTTTTTCAGCATCAAACCACATTCAAAGCCCTGCCGTACTTCTTTAACGTCGTCTTTGAAACGTTTTAATGAAGCCAGTTCGCCAGTATGAACAACCACATTATTACGAATCAAGCGTACATGCGAGTCACGTTTAATTAAACCATCCGTAACCATACAACCAGCAATATTGCCTACCTTAGATACCGTAATAACCTGACGGATTTCTACCGTACCGATTACATTTTCTTTCTGCTCAGGTGCCAACATGCCACTCAAAGCAGCTTTCACATCATCAATAGCATCATAGATAATGTTGTAATAGCGGATTTCAATACCTTCATGCTCAGCCAGTTTGCGTGCAGTAGCATCAGCACGGACATTAAAGCCAATAATCACAGCACCGGATGCAATCGCCAAATTAACATCAGATTCGCTTACGCCACCTACACCACTGTGCAATACATCTATACGTACTTCATCAGTAGATAGTTTACGCAAGCTTCCAGCCAAAGCCTCATAAGAACCCTGTACATCGGCTTTAATGATAATCGGCAGACTTTGTGCCTGATTTTCACCCATGTTATTAAACATGTTTTCCAGTTTTGCTGCCTGTTGCTTGGCTAAGCGTACATCGCGGTATTTACCCTGACGGAACAATGCAATTTCACGAGCTCTTTTCTCATCTGCCAGTACGATGAAATCTTCACCCGCATTAGGCACATCAGATAATCCCAGAATTTCAACTGGAATAGATGGGCCGGCAGCAGCAATAGTTTTGCCATTCTCATCCACCATAGCACGTACACGACCGAAAGTTGTACCGGCCAGCACCACATCACCTTTGTGCAGAGTACCACTTTGTACAAGCAAAGTTGCCACAGCACCACGCCCTTTATCCAGCCGTGATTCAACAACAATACCTTTAGCAGCAGCATCAACCGGTGCTTTCAGTTCCAGCACATCCGCTTCGAGCAGTACTGCTTCCAGTAAAGCGTCAATATTCGTACCCTGCTTAGCAGAAACATCGATGAACTGTACATCACCACCCCATGAATCCGGCACCACCTCATGTGCCGTTAGTTCTTGGCGAATACGTTCCGGATTAGCGCCTTCTTTATCAATCTTGTTTACAGCCACAACCAAAGGTACTTTGGCTGCTTTAGCGTGAGCAATCGCTTCTATCGTCTGTGGCATTACGCCGTCATCGGCAGCCACAACCAAAATAACGATATCAGTAGCCTGAGCACCACGAGCGCGCATAGCCGTAAATGCTTCATGCCCCGGAGTATCCAAAAAGGTAATCACACCACGAGGCGTTTCAACATGATAAGCACCGATGTGCTGAGTAATACCACCGGCCTCACCCTGTACCACACGGGCACGGCGAATATAATCCAATAAAGAAGTTTTACCATGGTCTACGTGACCCATTACTGTCACCACCGGTGGACGTGGCAATGCTTCAGCTTCAGTAACAGTCGTATCCTCATCCAGAAATGCTTCAGGATCATCTGCTGCCGCAGCCTTACCGATATGACCCATTTCTTCCACAACAATCAGGGCGGTCTCCTGATCCAATGACTGATTAATGGTCACCATCATACCCATCTTCATCAGGGTCTTAATCACTTCAGCTGCTTTAACAGCCATTTTATGAGCCAGCTCCGCCGCCGTGATGGTTTCTGGTACCAGCACTTCATGTACTACCGGTTCTGTAGGTGCTTGGAATGCATGCTGATTCGGCTCTAGTTTAAGCTGTTTCTTACCACCTTTTTTACCACCACGTCTACGGCTGTCTTCGCCATTACCCATATCTGTTCCGCGACGGTTTTTACCTCCGCGAGCAGATTTATTTTTAGGCATATCATCTTCACGCTGATGACGTTGCTCATCTTTTTTGCGCCGTGAACCTGAATCAGTCCCGCTATCCGCAGCTTTGACAGAAGCACTGCTAACCGATTTCTTCTCAGTCGGTTTGGCTGAACGTACTTCTGCAGATTTCTGCTCGCTGGCGGCTTTGCTTTGTTCCATAGCTTGTTGCTTGGCCGCTTCTCGGCGCGCCTGACGCTCTTGCTTCTGTTTCAGCAGCATTTCACGCTGTTCTCGTAAAGCCTCTGCTCGACGTGCTTCTTCATCGCGTTGAGCTTGCTCTTCCGGACTAATAATCGGTTTGGCTGCTTCGGCCACCAAAGCAGCCAAATCCACTTTCTTCGCATTATTACGATTACGATTGCGTTTGGATTTGTGCTGCTCATTTTTATCTGCTGCTTTTTTATCAGCAGGAACTTCTGCCTTAGGAGCTACCACTTCAACCTGCTGTTGTTTAACTTCTTGTTGTTTAACTTCTTGTTGTTTCACTTCCTGTTTTACCACTTCTGTCTGCACAGCCTCCGCTTTAGGTTTTTGTTCGGTTTTACTGGCCGTGGCTGCTGCTTTCAAACGCGCCGCCTCTGCAGCTGCGGCAGCAGCAGATTCTTCTCTGCGTTTTGCTTCAGCCTGCTCTTCAGCGGCTTTTTTCGCCTGTAGCTCAGCTTCAGTATCTACCTTAACTGGTTCTGATTCATGTTTAACAGGTGCCTGCTTTTCTTCAGACAAACTGACCTGCTGTTCTTCAGGTGGCACTACAATACGGCGACGACGACGGGTTTCAACCTGTACCCCACCTACCGTACTCTTTTCGGCCTGCTTCTTACGATTCAGTGTGATGGTACTGGCAGACTGACTACCATTAGACTGCTTTAAATAAACCAGCAATTGTTTCTTATCTTCAGCAGTCAGTTTATCTGACGCTGTCTGTTTATGTACTCCTGCTTCGGCCAGCTGTGTCAACAGTCTAGTAGTAGACATATGTAGCTCCGAGGCAAATTGTTCTACAGTTATTTGATTACTCATTCGCGTACCCTCATACTTCGTCAAACCAGTGGGCGCGTGCAGCCATCACCACTTTCTTGGCGGTTTCCTCATCAATGCCAGTAATTTCAATCAGTTCGTCAACTGATAGCTCAGCCAGATCATCACGGGTTTTAATTCCCTCATTAGCCAAATCATGCAGCATCTCCTGATCGACACCCTCAAGATTTTTCAGGTCTTCATCCATGCGTTCCAGCTGCTCTTCAGAGGCAATAGCCAGAGTCAGAATCGCATCACGAGCACGGTTACGCAACTCTTCAACTGTACTTTCATCAAAACCTTCAATTTCCAGCATTTCCTGAACAGGCACGTAAGCCACTTCTTCCAGACTGGTAAATCCTTCTTGAACTAGCACTTCGGCCACATTTTCATCAACGCCAAGATTGTTTATAAAGAGTTCACGAATAGCCTTATCTTCGGCTTCGTGGCGTTCCTGCGCCTCTTCCACAGTCATAATATTCAGTTGCCAGCCAGTCAGTTCTGCGGCAAGTCGTACATTTTGACCACCACGACCAATCGCCAGTGCCAACTGGTCTTCAGCCACAATCACATCTACAGAATGGTGATCTTCATCAATCAGAATGCGCGTAACCTCAGCCGGACTTAATGCATTAATCACAAATTGAGCGGTTTCAGGTGACCACAAAACCACATCTATACGTTCACCAGCCAGCTCCTCAGTAACCGCATTCACACGAGAACCACGAACACCGATACAGGTGCCTTGCGGATCAATGCGGGCATCATTTGATTTCACCGCTATTTTGGCGCGTAAGCCAGGATCACGAGTGACTTCTTTAATTTCTAGCAGACCGTCCTCAATTTCGGGCACTTCCATTTCAAACAGTTTCAGCAAAAATTCACGCGAAATACGCGTCAGGATAACCTGATTGCGATTGCCGATCTGGTCGACACGTAAAAACAGAGCTCTTACACGGTCTCCATTTCGAAAATTTTCCCGAGGAATCATCTGATCACGCGGCAGCAATGCTTCCAATCGTCCGATTTCCACAATAGCACCATGCCGTTCCATACGTTTAATCGTACCAAGAACCAGATTATCTTTGCGTTGTAAGAATTCATTTAAAATCTGTTCGCGTTCTGCATCACGGATGCGCTGCAGAATAACCTGCTTAGCGGTCTGGGCACCAATCCGGCCAAATTCAACATTCTCAATTGGCTCTTCATAATATTCACCAATTTGGAGCGTTGTATCCGGAATTTCTTCCTGTATTTCTTCAATCGTTTTCTGAATATCCGGATACGTATAATCCTCATCCGCCACAATCAGCCAGCGGCGAAAACTGCGGTAATCGCCAGTATTGCGATCAATCACTACCCGCACATCCATATTTTCACGCTCGGTTTTTTTCTTAGCTGCACTGGCCAGAGCAAACTCCAGTGCACTAAATACTACTTCTGTATCAACGTTTTTCTCACTTGCCAAAGCTTCGGCCAGTAGTAAAATTTCACGACTCATTTAATTCTCCTTGCAAGCCTGCGCTTACAACAATATGAAAATTTAATTTAAAAATCAAACTCTGGCTTTAAACGTGCTTTGTCAACATTCTGCCATTCAATACATACCGTTTTACCGGCTGCAACCGCTGCACGTTTGGCCCTGCGTATTTCATTCGCCTCTTCCAGCGTAATACTAATCAAACCATTATCATCAATACCATTGATGCGACCGATAAAATTTTTCTGGCCATCAATCGGCAAACGGGTTTTAATCTTAGCCAGTTGTCCTGCAAAACGTGCAAAATCAGCAGGCTTAGTCAGCGGACGATCCAAACCAGGACTGGAAATTTCCAGACGCTGATAATCAACATCTTCCACCGCCAATACACGACTTAAGTGGTTGCTAACAGCCACACAATCATCCAGAGAAATGCCGCCTTCAGCTTTATCAATAAAGACCCGTAAATCTCCTTGCGAAGTCAGCTCATAATTCACCAACTCATAGCCCAGACCTGGCAAAGTTTTTTCCAAAATGCCCTGAATATCCATCTGTGCTCCGTAAAAACAAAAAAATGGCCTCAGGGCCATTTCTCAATAATTCGAAAAATTTCTTTATTTTAACTCATTGTTGAAAAAAAAGAAACCACCTGCCATTATTTTGATTGTCCATATCATACGATAAAACTAGACATATCAATCAATTGTATCGGTTCTTATATTCTTACAACTTCTTAATAGTTCAATCTTAAAAACTTTTAGCTTAACCCTTGGTTTTATTACAACAATACTTGTTACTACCTTAACTTAAACTGTCTGAAAACAGCATATTTACCACAAATAAGCACTCATTGCACACCAAGAGCACACATCAAGGTCTAATAAATAAAAAATCTATAAAAACCCAATATTAAGGGATTGGCTAAACCCCATGTTAAGACTAAACTGCTCCCCCTGTTAAACACATCAATAGGGTAAATAAATGCGTATACAGTTTTCTGCCAATACGACAATGACACTTGCAGCATTGGGCATTGTCTACGGCGATATTGGCACCAGCCCTCTGTATGCCTTAAAAGAAAGCTTTCGCGCATCTTCTTTAGCGCCCATTGAAGCAAATATATTAGGTTTTGTTTCTCTTATTCTCTGGTCATTGCTTCTAATAGTCACCTTGAAATATGTACTTTTTATTTTGCGAGCTGACAACAATGGTGAAGGTGGAGTGGTAGTCCTCATGCAACAGGCTATGCGGCATCTAAAAGGGAAACCAGTCTGGATTGCCATGATGATGGGGCTTACCGGCACAGCATTATTTTACGGCGATGCCATGATTACCCCTGCTGTTTCTGTACTTTCAGCTGCTGAAGGCCTGACCGTCATCAATGAAAGCTTTCGGCCATACGTAATGCCGATAGCACTGGCAATCCTATTCGGATTATTTCTGATACAAAAAAAGGGCACTCATAAAATCGGCAAATTGTTTGGCCCTGTTATGCTAGTTTGGTTTAGTGCCATCGGCTTGATAGGTCTCTATCAGATAGTACAGGCACCAAGAATAATTCTGGCATTCAATCCCTACTATGGCATCAAATTTGCCATCGATCATGGCTGGGATGGCTTTATCGGATTGGGTTGTGTTGTATTAGCTGTTACTGGTGCTGAAGCTTTATATGCCGATATGGGGCATTTTGGTCGCCAGCCCATTCAAACAGCATGGATTAAAATAGTGTTGCCAAGCCTGATAGTCAATTATCTGGGACAGGGAGCATTGATTATGCATAACCCAACGGCAATTAACAACCCTTTCTATTTGAGTGCTCCACACTGGTTATTAATCCCATTAATCATACTTGCTACCTTCGCAACCATTATTGCCAGTCAAGCTGTTATAGCTGGTGCCTATTCTCTCACTCGTCAGGCCATTCAGCTTGGATTCGCACCACGCATGAACATCATCCATACCAATAATGAAGAAATTGGTCAGATATATCTGCCATTAGTCAACTGGTTATTACTAACTGCCGTTACCTTAGTTGTGTTGGCTTTTCATGATTCTGAACATCTAGCCTCAGCCTACGGCATTGCCGTTACCGGAACCATGGTCATTACCTCATGCCTGTTTTGTGTTGTCATGATTAAAAACTGGCACTGGCCTATACCCATTGCAGTAATGCTTACCTCATTGTTCCTTTGCTTTGATCTGGTTTTTTTCAGCAGCAATCTATTGAAACTTATTCATGGAGGTTGGTTTCCCGTAATGGTAGCTTTGATTGTCGTTACTCTTTTTTCAACCTGGCGCCGTGGACAATGGCAATTGCATCAAGCACAGCAAAGCAAAGAATTTTCACTTGATAACTTTGTCGAAAATCTACATGACTTCCCACCACAGATAGTTACAGGTAATGCCGTATTTATGGTATCAGATCCATTCAGCGTACCTCGCGCATTACTTCATAACCTTAAACATAATAAAGTCTTACATAGCTACAATGTCTTACTCAGTATCAAAACCAAAGAAATACCTTATATCGCCGATAATGAACGCATTGCCATGAAGCAAATAGGGCCACGTTTTACCCGCGTAATTGCAAATTACGGATTTCAGGAAACCGCCAACATTAGCCACATTCTGTCATTGATGGCCGAACAAGGCATCACACTTGATACCATGGATACATCGTTTTTTCTTTCTCATGACAGCATCGTCGTTGCTGCTCGAACCAAACATGGCAATATGGGACGCTTACGCGCCCGCATATTTAAATGGCTATATAAAAACAGCGCAACAGCTACAAACTACTACCATATCCCTGCTAACCGTGTAGTCGAACTGGGCGCTCAAGTAGTCATTTAACCAACATACCCGTTACCAAAACAGGAAAAATTTATGAGTATTAAAATTGGTATTGTCGGTGCTACAGGATACACAGGAGTAGAATTACTGCGCCTTCTTGCCCACCACCCCGAAGCAGAAATCATTGCCGTTACCAGCCGAAATGAAGCAGGAATAAAATTAAGTGAATACTTTCCCAGTCTGCGTGGGCAGTACGATGATCTGGTGTTTCAACATCCAGAACAAGCCTCTTTAAAGGATTGTGACGTCGTTTTTTTTGCTACTCCCAATGGCATAGCTATGCAGGAAGCACCACCTTTACTGGCACAAGGTGTAAAAGTTATTGACCTATCAGCGGATTACCGCATCAAAGATGTTTCTCTGTGGCAACAATGGTATCCATTTACTCATAGTAGCCCAGAATGGGTTGCGAAAGCTGTATATGGTCTGTGCGAACTAAACCGCAGAACCATCGCCAATGCACAATTAGTAGCGAACCCAGGCTGTTATCCGACCTGCGTCAGCCTGCCTTTAATCCCATTGCTGCAAAAGCAATGCCTGATTGATAATCAGCCAGTAATAGCAGACTGCAAATCTGGCGTTTCCGGTGCAGGGCGCAAAGCGAGCTCCAGCAATCTGTATGCTGAATGCAGCGATAATTTTAAGGCTTATGGCATTAGCGGCCATCGTCATTTACCCGAAATAAGACAAACCCTTAATCATCTACACCCCCAGATGGGAAACAATCTCGTTTTTGTTCCCCATCTCACCCCCTTGATTCGCGGCATGCATGCCACCATATATGTACAAGTAAAAAAAGGTTACAATCCAGCCGAACTGATTGATGAATACTATTGTAACAGCCAAGTAGTAGACGTCATGCCAGTTGGCAGTACGCCGGAAACTCGATCTGTTCGCGGAGCAAATCTTTGTAGAATCAGCGTACAGCCAGCTCCTGAAAATAACACATGGATAATTCTGTCGGTTATAGACAATCTAGTTAAAGGCGCAGCCGGACAAGCAGTTCAGAATATGAATATCATGTATGGGCTTGACGAAAGCTGTGGATTAACATTTGTTCCCCTATTGCCATAACTAGCCGGCAGGATAGACAATCCAGTATGCACTTATCTTTTAAAAGGAATTGCCATGTCAGAAACCGACATTGAAACACCCATTGTATTTACCGAAAGCTGCTGTACTAAAGTTAAAGATTTGATTGCTGAAGAAAATAACCCCGATCTTAAACTGCGGGTATTTGTAACTGGAGGAGGTTGTTCTGGTTTTCAGTATGGCTTTACGTTTGATGAAATCGTAAATGAAGATGATTTTGAAATTGAAAAAGACGGATTAACCTTTTTGATTGATCCAATGAGTTACCAATATCTTGTCGGAGCAGAAATTGATTACTCCGAAAGCCTGCATGGTTCGCAATTTGTCATCCGCAATCCAAATGCCACCACCACATGTGGCTGTGGCTCATCTTTTTCTGTTTAACCGTAAAACTTTAAAATATCAATTCAGCTAAAATAAATCATAATTAACTAAATTTAAAAAACATCAACCAGCCAAAACAGGCTGGTTTATTTTTTTAATTAAACAATGAACATTAAAATATAATTAAATTGACAAGTTTTAAAAAAATTTGTCATCTTCAATAAAATGTAAAATAACAAGTTATTTACATTAGTATTTTTATACCAAGCTTATAATAATCAAGGTGCCAGAGCAGTAAAGGCCTTTCTTAGTTAATAATAAATTAATAAGGAGCTTTACCATGAACCATGATTTAAAAAAATGTCCAGTTACCCACCTGACCACCGATCAGGGTGCCCCGGTATCTGATAATCAGAACAGTCTCACCGCCGGTCCTCGTGGCCCATTATTGGCACAGGATCTGTGGCTAAATGAAAGACTGGCTAATTTCGTGCGCGAAGTTATTCCCGAACGACGAATGCATGCCAAAGGTTCTGGTGCATTTGGTACATTTACTGTCACTCACGATATTACACAATACACATGTGCCAAATTGTTTAGTCAGATTGGCAAAAAGACCGAAATGTTTGTTCGCTTTTCAGAAGTAGCAGCCGAACGTGGAGGCGGCGATGCAGAAAGGGATATTCGAGGATTTGCCATGCGGTTCTACACCGAGCAAGGCAATTGGGATATAGTTGGCAATAACACACCGGTTTTTTTTCTGCGTGACCCTCGCAAATTTCCAGATTTAAACAAAGCAGTTAAACGGGACCCTCGTACCAACCTGCGTAGCCCTACTTACAACTGGGACTATTGGACACTACTACCCGAAGCCTTTCATCAAGTCACCATTACTATGTCAGACAGAGGCATTCCAGCTAGTTATCGTCATATGCATGGTTTCGGTTCCCATACATTCAGCTTTATCAATGCCAACAAAGAACGATTTTGGGTTAAGTTTCATTTCCGTACCCAACAAGGCATCAAAAATCTTACCGATGAAGAAGCTGCCAACATCATGGGACAGGATCGGGATAGTCATCAGAGAGATCTCTACAATGCTATAGAGAAAGGCGATTTTCCAAAATGGACTATGTACGTTCAAATTATGCCCGAAACCGATGCAGAAAAAGTACCTTATCACCCATTTGATTTATCCAAAGTTTGGCCACATGGAGATTATCCGCTGATCGAAGTAGGCGAATTCGAACTAAACCGTAATCCCGATAACTATTATCTTGATGTTGAACAAGCTGCCTTCGCCCCCAGCAATTTGGTTCCGGGAATAAGCGTTTCACCCGATAAAGTATTGCAGGCTCGTTTATATAACTACGCAGATGCTGCTCGTTATCGCGTTGGCGTGAATCATCATCAGATACCAGTAAATAAAGCCCGTTGTCCCGTATTCAGCAATCATCGTGATGGTTTAACTCGAGTAGACGATAACTACGGTAGTCTGCCACATTACGAACCAAATAGTTTTCATCAGTGGCAAGAACAACCGGAATTCAGAGAGCCACCATTAAAAATACACGGAGACGCAGACTTCTGGAATTTTCATGAAGACGATAATGATTATTTCAGTCAGCCTCGAGCTCTTTTTAATCTGATGAGTGATGCTCAAAAACAAATATTGTTCGAAAATACCGCACGAGCCATGGGGGATGCACTTGATTTTATTAAATATCGCCACATCCGCAATTGCCATGCCTGCCACCCTAATTATGGCGCCGGTGTAGCCAAAGCCTTAGGCATGACCGTTGAAGATGCGCTGGCTGCGCGCAGCAGCGATCCAGCTCAAGGTTGCGCGGTTTTAATTTAATTATTCATGTCTATCAGAAATCCTTAAACATTTGAAACTAAGGATTTCTGATTTTTATTTTTGTTTTAAAAATATTGTTTAAAACTTAAAATAAATCGATAGTCAAAATAGATGTTAAAAAAAATTAATAATATCAAATAATTAAGAAGAAATATTCTAATATTTTATTAGCCTAATTTCCATGTTTTTTTTAGTAAATAGATGGCTGTTAAATAATAAATTATAAAATCTAGAAGTCTAAATTGCCATAATCTGTATGTATTTATTATTTCAAGATATATCTATTATCATTTTCTTGTTTAGTTTCAATCATAGCGTTTTATTTTTAAACCTAGCAAGCCAAAAATATGTTATTAACCACATGAAAAATTTAATAATTTAAATATTCGTTTTCCTTATTCATTATATCTTTCCTGATCTAAGCCTGAATCTAAATATGGCTATAAAGTTATAAATCTTTTAATATAATAATGATAAACTTAATTTTAATATGATTAGAGAGAAACTTGAAATTAATATTAGAGTTTATAATTAGCAAATTATTTAAATATTATTTCATAGACATTAATTTTGTAAGACAAATATATATAAAACTCTTTTTTTTTAATTCATTATATATACTTAAATTTAATTATCCAACTCTATACCATTTAAATATTAAAAATTATAACTAACTAATAAATATAATAACCACATAATTTTTAAACTATTCTAGGTGTATTAATTTTTAAGAATTTGTGTTAAATTATAATAAATTATACTAACTTATTTACTCACACCTATGCAGCCATCTTCGGAATCATCTGAAACATCTTCAGCACAAAAAAATAATATTGCTTTGTCAGCACTCGTTTTACTAGCCCACTATCATGGTATTGCAGTCAATCCGGCAGATATAACGCATAAATACACAGAAAAAGAAGATTTAAATGTTGAGCAATGGCTTCTTGCTGCAAAAGATTTAGGGTTGAAAGCCAAGCTGGTAAAGCATCGTATAGAGCGGCTTTCATTAGTAGCATTACCAGTAGTAGTCTGGCGGGAGGATGGACAACATTTTATTTTAGCCAGAGTAGATGGCGACCGGTATCTAATACAGGATATAGCACAGGGCAAACCGGTTATACTCAGCCACGAAGAATTTGCACAGCGTTACTCTGGCCAACTGATTCTGGTTACTTCTAGAGCATCTGTACTTGGGCAATTAGCTAAATTTGATTTCACATGGTTTATTCCTGCTGTAATTAAATATCGCCGGATTTTTCTGGAAGTATTGGTAGTATCGGTTTTTATTCAGCTTTTCGCTCTGGTGACGCCTATGTTTTTTCAGGTGGTCATGGATAAAGTTCTGGTACACCGCAGTTTCTCTACTCTTGATGTTATTACCTTTGCATTACTAGTAATTATTATTTTTGATGTAGTCCTCAGTGGTCTGCGTACTTATGTCTTCGCCCATACTACCTCACGTATTGATGTCGAATTAGGCGCAAGACTCTTTCGTCATCTTTTAAGCCTGCCTCTGGCTTATTTTGAACATCGCCGAGTAGGTGATACGGTGGCAAGAGTACGGGAGCTTGAGCAAATCCGTAACTTTTTAACTGGGCAAGCTCTGACCTCTGTTCTGGATTTGTGCTTTTCATTTATATTTCTGATAGTCATGTGGTTTTATAGTGGTTGGCTTACATTGGTAGTGATTATTTCACTCCCCTGTTATGCCTTCTGGTCCGCCACCATCAGTCCCATACTACGTTCTAGACTGAATGAAAAATTTGCGCGCAATGCTGATAATCAGTCTTTTCTTGTTGAATCGGTAACTGCCATTGGTACGATCAAAGCCATGGCTGTAGAACCTCAGATGACCAGACGCTGGGATCAGCAGCTCGCGGCTTATGTCAGCTCGGGCTTTCGTGTTGCCCGACTGGCTACTATAGGCCAGCAAGGCGTACAGTTCATCCAAAAAATGGTCACACTTATTACTTTATGGCTTGGCGCGCATCTGGTAATTAAAGGTGAACTCACTGTAGGACAGTTGATCGCTTTTAACATGCTTGCAGGACAAGTAGCCGCTCCGGTTATCCGTCTGGCTCAGTTGTGGCAGGATTTTCAGCAGGTGGGTATCTCTGTATCCAGACTTGGGGACATTTTAAATACCCCAACAGAAAATCCCACTTCACGAATGGCCTTACCCAATATTAAAGGACAAATCGAGTTTGAAAAAATCTCATTTCGCTATCGTCCAGATGGTGCAGAAATTCTACGTGATTTGAATTTAAAGATTAAGCCGGGTGAAATACTAGGCATTGTTGGTCGTTCCGGTTCTGGCAAATCTACATTAACCAAACTGGTGCAACGATTATATACGCCAGAGCGTGGACGGGTACTGGTTGATGGTAATGATTTAGCACTGGCAGATCCTGCGTGGTTACGTCGTCAGGTAGGCGTTGTTTTACAGGAAAACGTTCTGCTAAATCAGAGTATCCGCGCTAATATTGCACTTGCAGATCCCGGCATGCCGTTAGAAAAAATAATGTATGCAGCAAAAATGGCTGGTGCACACGATTTTATTATGGAGTTGCCTGAAGGATACGACACAATTGTTGGTGAGCAAGGTGCAGGATTGTCTGGCGGACAACGACAACGTGTTGCCATTGCTAGAGCACTGGTTGGAAATCCGCGTATTTTAATACTTGATGAAGCGACAAGTGCGCTAGATTATGAATCTGAACGTGCAATAATGAAAAATATGCAGGCTATTTGTAAAGGTCGTACCGTTTTGATTATTGCTCATCGCTTATCTACAGTGCGTATGGCTGATCGCATTATTGCCATGGATAAGGGTAGCATTGTAGAAGAAGGTACTCATCAAGAATTACTGGCTAAACCAGATGGCTATTATCGCTATTTATATCAGCTGCAAAACAGCTGAAACGAATCAGAATAAGAAATTAATATATGAGTATTCGCATTCAAGCATTTAAAGATTTCCTGCAACGCTATAGCACAGTATGGAAAAATGTGTGGGCCGTACGGTTTCAGCTCGATCCACCTAAACGCGATATAGATGAACGTGCCTTTTTACCAGCACATCTGGAATTAACCGAAACTCCTCTATCCGCAGCACCAAAGTGGACCGCTCGTCTGATTATCCTGTTCGCAGTAATCGCTCTTCTATGGGCTTTAATCGGTAAGCTGGATATTGTTGCAGTGGCCACGGGCAAAACAACACCAGGTGGACGCAGCAAAGTTATTCAACCATTGGAAACTTCGGTAGTTGATAAAATTGCAGTAAAAAATGGCGACCATGTAAAAAACGGACAAGTACTTGTCGAGTTGAGTGGCATTGGCTCTGACAGTGATTATGCACAATCGGAAAAATCTTTACAGGCGGCTCGTTTGAATAAATTGCGTCTGGAGGCTGTAATCCGCGCATTAGATTCTCATCAGACTCCTATACTGGATAAGGAGCTTGCTACGCAGTGGTACCTTAATCCCGATCAGATTACAGAAGCACAATCTCTGGCTTTAAATCAGTATCAGACTTGGTTTACTCAAGATGCACAATTGCAAACGGTGCTGCGTGAACATCAGGCTCAGCTTCAAGGTACTCAGTCTCAGGTAAGCAAGCTGGAGCAAACTACCGCCATTGAACAAAGCCGTACATCAGACTATAAAGACTTACTGGCCCAAAATTTTGTTTCGAAACACGCTTACTATGAACAGGAAAGCAAATTTATTCAGAATAAAAACGATTTAGCTAGTCAGCGCAGTCAGTTACGGCAAATACAGGAAAGTATTCGTGAAGCAGAGCAAAATCGTCAATTACAAACCAGTACACTTAAACGAGATACGCTAGATCAGCTTCGACAGACAAACGAACAAATACAGCAACTCACTCAAGCAACAGAAAAAGCTTTACAACGCAAACAGCTAATGACTTTGAAATCCCCTGTTGATGGTACAGTACAGCAGCTAGCCACCTATACTGTGGGCGGTGTGGTGACTGCCGCTCAACAGATTATGGTGGTGGTGCCTGATCAGGATCAGATGGAAATTGAAGCAATGGTATCAAATAAAGATATCGGTTTTGTCAAAGCTGGGCAGAATGCAGTTATTAAAATCGAATCTTTCCCCTACACTCGTTATGGTTATCTAACCGGAAAAGTAAAAAATGTTAGCTTTGATGCTATTGAAGATGAAAAACTGGGATTGGTGTTTGCTGCAACAATTGTTCTAGACAAAAATTATTTAATGATAGATGGTAAAAAAGTTAATTTGACTGCAGGTATGAATGTTACTGCTGAAATTAAAACCGGTAAGCGTCGCGTTATTACTTATTTATTAAGCCCGTTACAAACCAAAGTAGATGAAAGTATGCGAGAACGCTGATGCACAAAAATTACCCCTTAAAATGCAGAAAATTTATCTGTACTTTACTCGGCTTCGTATTTCTACACTCTAATGCACAGGCATTCGATTTATTCGAAGCTTGGCAGGCTGCAATCAATTACTCTGCAGATTATGCTGCGGCACAAAGCGAGCGGGATGTACAAAAGGAACAACTGCCACAAACTCGAGCTGCTTTACTGCCGCAAGTAAATACTAACTATGTATACCAGAAACAACCTTCCTCTTTATCCAGTACGACTCAGACTCACGGATGGAATGTTCAGGCAAGTCAATCATTATTTGATAAATCCAAATGGGCACAATATCAGCAGGGGAAAATCACGGCCAGCATGGCTGATTGGCAGCTGGAAAATGTGAAAGAAGATTTACTTTTTAAAGTTGCAAAAGCCTATTTTCAGGTTTTATTGATAGAAGACAAATTAGTTTCAATTGAAAAAGAAAAAGAAGCTTACGCCATGCAAATCAAACAGGCTAAAGCTTTATTCAATAAGGGTGCGGCCACTATTGTAGATACCAATGAAGCTCAGGCAGGCTATGAAGCTGCACGCGCAAAAAAAGTCAGTTCTATGACGGATTTGTTGGTAGCACAAAATAATTTAGCTAATATTACAGGATTGGATCCCAAACAAATAAAGCGGTTGAAACACACCGATTTTGGTGATTTACTTGGGAAAACAAGTAAATCAGACTGGCTGATGCTGGCACAAAAAAATAATCCGGAATGGCAGCAGCAAAAACTGGCTCTGCAAAATGCCAAACAGGCTTATATTGCCGCCAAAGCTGAAAACTGGCCTAAATTAACTCTAAATGGTGGGTATCAGGATAATCATCAGATTCAGCAGTTTTATGGTATGGATCATGGCACGCGAAGTAAAGGAGGAATTGTAACCGTTCAACTTTCTATGCCTTTATTTTCAGGAGGAATGATTCACAGTAAAATTAAGGAAGCAGCAGCCAAAGAACATCAAAATAAATTTCAACTAATTGCTACTGAACGTAAAATTGAACTGAACATAGATCAGGCTTATCAAACAACATTAGGTAATCTATACCAGATTCAGGCTCAACAACAATTATTGAAAGCCAATGCAGTAAAACTACAAGCTACGCAATTGGGACGTAAGGTTGGTATACGAAGCAATTTGGACGAATTACAGGCTTTACAGGCCAAAGCTGATGCAGAGCAAAAACTGGCAGAAGCGCAGTATAGCTACATTACTACATATATTCAGTTGCTTCAAAGTGCAGGTGTTCTGACACAAATGAACGAACAGAAAAAACTGCATAAATTGCTTTATTAAATATATATATATTATTTGATTTAAGAAAAAATTAAATAGCTATTAAAATTAACTTTGATAACTCTTTTTAAAATCTGTTTAGATTATTATTTAATCATTCATTGAAAGTTTTGATAAATTAAAATTTAGTTTCTTGACTGACTTTGCTGACCTATATTTCCCCATGATGGATCAAGAACTGAAATCATATGAATAAATTAGAATATGTTGAATAACAAATATTCACGTACAATTGAAAGATATTTTTAAAAAGTTATATCCGAAATTCTAATTATTTAGAGTATTTCTTTTGACGTATTTGTTTTTGCTCAGTTGTATTCGATTTTGCTTAAAATAGCTAGCTTATCTCTATCAGTCTTATTTATATAAAAAAACATAATAATGATATTGTAAAAAAATGATTTGTGATTATTCGGAAGAGTTGTAACTTAAGCTATATTCAATATCAAAATAATATTTCATTTCTGTTGAATTTCATGTGAATTATTTATTATGTACTACTATAGTGGATAAAAATAATTGATACCCTACTGATAAACTTCTTTACCTATAGGGCATCAATATATTCTTACTACCTCTTTTCTTGTCGTCTTATAAGATAGACTGCCAAACCTAAAAATAAAAGTGTCGGCAAAAATGCTGCTACCGGTGTTGGCACTCCATATAATTGACTGGTAAAACCAAATAAACGACCCGAGAAATGAAAAAACAAACCCAAACAGATGCCGTAAAATAGTTTCAAGCCCATATTACCGCGCCGGTTTTGTTGGGGTGTAAATGCCAATGCCACCAGTGCCATAACAATGCAGGCTAATGGATAAGCAATTTTGCGCCACCAAGCGAGTTCATAACGAATTATTTGCTGGTGATTATTTTTCAGGTGCTTGATATACGTAGATAATGCGATTATAGACATTTGCTCTGGTGCTACCAGCAAAATATTGAGCAGCTGATGATTTATGGACATATGCCAATCAACATTTTCCAGATGGTTTATGACAATCTGATGTGCTTGTAATATTGATTGGTCTACCTGATGCAAGTGCCATTTTGTCTGTTTACCCGCCTGAGTATGCACATCTACATTAGCACTGGCAGCATGTAATGTTTCACTTAAATGAAATTGATCATCGTGTCGGTATATGCTGATATCTTTTAAACTACCATCTGGCAACATTTCTGCTACATTTACAATATCTTGGCCCTGTTTGAGCCAGATACCGCTATCTCCAGCACTAATAGTGTTTTGACGAGCGTGCAACTGATATTGTTCTGCATATGGTCCTGTTTTAGGAACCACATATTCACCTAATAATGCTGCGATAATTGCAAACATTAGACCAAATTGCAGCATCATACCAATGATGCTGGCCAGACTAATTCCAGATGTTCGGATGACGGTAAATTCACTATGGCTGGCCATCTGATTCAGACAAACCAAAGCACCTACCAGTACGGCCAGAGGCATCAGTTCGTAAGCATGAGTAGGAATCAGCAATAAAACATAAAACAGCATTTTATCAGCCGTATATCGTCCGTCACCAACATGGCTAATTTCCCCCATAATATCGAAGAAGCTGTATAAACTAATCAGCGCTAAAAGTGCATAAATTGTACAAATCGATAGTTGGCTAATTACATAACGATTGAGCAGACGCATCAGGAGCGGCCTCCCAGCAATGATGTAAATGCTGTTTTAAATGGTGCTGAAGGCATATCCCGCCAGCGTAATAGAAATAAAAACACCAGAAACATCAACAGATGCATTGGTATGATACCCAACCATAGCGGAATACGTTCATTCTCAACTAAGTCACGTAGAAAAGTGAGTCCGTTCTGGTATATCAGGAAAATGGCTATTGCAATCAGGATATTGTAGGTATGACCTGTACGCGGATTAAAATAAGACAAAGGTAAGGCAAGCAGAGCCAGAATAATTACGCTAATCGGTAGTGACAACCGCCACATCAGCTCAGCTTTATAAATGGCTTCATTACTACTTAATAGTGCCGCTGTTGGTATGGTATGTCTATTTTGCTTCGGATCAATAATCATTGTATTGACACTGATTACAAGTGTCATTTTGTTAAATGAAGCTCTTTGATAATCTGCCTGTCCGGGTTGTCCGTAATAGCGGAATCCGTCTTCAAGTGTCAGAATTCTTTTTTCTCCATCCTGTTTAAACTCCCCTCTTTTGGCAAATATGGTACTGTCTTTGCCATTTTTTTCTTTTTCACGTACAAAAAGATTGCTGGCCTTGCCCGTATCAGGATCAAAAGTTTCAATGAAATAAACTCGAGGATGGCTTTTACCTATTTCTCTGAATACGCCCGGTTCGAGCAAAGACATTTCCTGTTTCTGTTTCAGTAATTCTGCAAATTCTCGGCTGCGCCATTCTGCCCACGGTTGTATCAGCATTGATACCAGCGCAACCAGCACAGCAAATGGTATGCTGAATTTCATAATTGGAAAAATCCAATTTCTTAATGATAAGCCACTAGATAGCCAGATTACCATCTCACTGTCACGCCAGTAGCGTGTCAATACTGTAATGATGCTGATGTAGGCTGTCAGAATTAGTAATACCGGCGTCAGACCTATCGTCCAAAACCCAATCAGCGCTGTTACCGCATCAATGGCTACCCGCCCGCTGGCAGCTCTTCCAAGTAAATTGATTGCCTGAGTGGCCACCAGTACAACAAGTAAAATCACGAATATGCCAACGGCCGTCCATGATAATTCTTTAATAAATTGGCGTTGATAAATCATAAATTAATAAACACATCTGCGACTGTCCATATTTTACTGACAGCCTGCGTTACAATAGGGGAATCCAAATCTGCCTAAAGGCTGATTTGAACAGAATATATACAACGCCCTTAGATTGGGAGAAGAAATATGAAATTTAGCATAAAAACCGAACTATTGCAGCCGCAAAACAACAGTTCTTTACTGATTATCGCCGCTGCCAACAATAATCGCAATAACACAGTTATCGATACTTTGCTGTCTCAATTAGACCAGCAAGAAAAAGATTTTCTTGCTACACATACACTTGAGCAGAATCAGCTACAAGCTGTAGCGGTTGCACGTATAGAAGAAGAGGATTATGCCAGCATACAAAAACTGGCAACATCTGTAGCATGCTGGGCCAAAGAACAAATTCGGATTGATGTGGATCTGAGTTTAGTTTCAAAAGTCATTGTGCAAAAATGGGTACAGGCATTTACTATCGCTGTAGGTGAGGCAGTTTATCGTTTTGACACTTTTAAAAAAGATGCTAAGCCAATCAAATTGGAGCAAGTACATTATTATACTACTCAAGAAGTAAATGAATACCTTATAAAAGCTGAAGCCATAGTTTACGGAATGAATATCTGTAAAGACCTTGGTAATGCACCCGGTAATGTATGTACTCCATCCTATCTGGCCTCTACAGCGGCTAGGATTGCTGAAAACGTAGGTGCCAGTGCCCGTATCATGTCTACTGCAGAACTTCAGGAAATGGGGATGAATGCGTTACTGGCTGTAGCTCAGGGCAGTACAGCAGGTGCCTACCTGATTGAACTGCAATATCATGGTGCTCCTGAATCGGATGAGAACCCAGTGGTATTGGTAGGTAAAGGTATTACCTTTGATTCGGGAGGAATTTCGCTTAAACCGGGCGCAGCTATGGATGAAATGAAATTTGATATGTGCGGCGCAGCTTCAGTTATCGGAGCGTTTGCAGCTGCAGCAAAACTTAAGCTGCCCTTAAACCTAGTTGCAGTTATTCCTACTTGTGAAAATATGCCATCGGGTAATGCTGTCAAGCCTGGTGATGTAGTAAAAGCCATGAATGGATTAAGCATCGAGGTGCTAAATACTGATGCAGAAGGCAGGCTGATTTTATGTGATGCGCTGACCTACGCGGAACGTTTCCAGCCTAAAGCTGTTATCGATCTCGCTACTTTGACAGGTGCATGTATTATTGCTCTGGGGCATGTAGCTCAGGGAGTACTAGGCAATAATCAACCACTAATAGAACAGTTGTTAGAAGCAGCCAACAATATTAACGATAAAACTTGGCAGTTGCCGTTATTCGATGAATATAAAGAACAGCTGAAATCCAATTTTGCGGATTTGCAAAATATAGGTGGCCGGCCCGCTGGTACGATTACTGCCGCGGCATTTCTTTATTATTTTACAAAATCCTACCCATGGGCACATTTGGATATCGCTGGTACAGCATGGCATTCCGGCTCTAATAAAGGTGCAACAGGCCGACCCGTGCCACTGCTAGTGGAGTATCTGCTTCAACAAGTCTAAATGCGAGATGATATGGCCACTACCACTTTTTACACGCACCTCTCTGACATAGTTTCGTTCACCTGCCGGCTGACACAAAAAGTGTTTAAAAGCGGGCTAAGTGTATTAATTTGGCTGGAAGATGCAGGTAAAGTCAACGAACTTGATCATGCTTTGTGGTCATTTAACGCTACTAGTTTCCTGCCACATGAAATCTGGCCTCACTCACAGCCTTTACCCGTAGAAGGACAATGGGTATTACTTTCTTATGGCAATGATTTACCTGCTATTAAAAATGATTGGGTAGTTATTAATCTGGCAGATGTTTATTGGTCTGAAGCACCACAAAGACCAGAGCGTGTATTAGAGCTGGTGGCTAATGATCTGGATGAAGTCGCAATGGCAAGACAAAGATTCCGTACTTATAAGGAAGCAGGATTCGTAATCGAACACCATGATATGCGTAAAGAAAAATAAATCGTCAAACTAAAATTAGCGGGTTTTTATTAACCCGCTAATTTTATATTTTTTATTTCAAAAGTTTGCTAACGACTTGCGATAAAGGCGTATCGGTTACTGGTTGCTGTATGATATTTTGCAAGGTACGGCTATCTAGAATACCAAACTCAGGACGCTTAGCTGCACACTTATAATCTGCGGTAGCGATGCGTTCTACCTTTACTTTACTATAGCGATCATCTATTTTGGCAGCTTCGATAAAAATGCGCTGAGCAAATTCTGCCCAGCTCATTTGCTGACTACCAGCAAAATGGAATATTCCACGTGGCGAACTCTTTAATTCAGCTAGGCGGATGATGGCTTCAGCTAAATCTCCGGCATAGGTTGGACAACCAATTTGGTCATCAACGACCCGGATAGTCGGTGCTTCCAAACCTTTTTGCAACATAATTTTAACAAAATTGTGACCATGTTCACTGTAAACCCAAGAAGTTCGGATGACTGCAGTTTCAACATGGGCATTTAAAGCAAGTAATTCACCTGCCAATTTACTGTGTCCGTAAATATTTGCTGGATTAGGAGCCATATTTTCAGTGAGCACCACATGATGATGTCCATCAAATACCTGCTCAGTGGACAAATGAATCAAACGTGCACCAATCGACTGTGCAGCCTGTGCTAGATTCAGAGTTCCGGTTGCATTAACTGCAAATGCTTTATCGCTATCTGTTTCAGCGGCATCGACTTTAGTATAACCGGCAGCATTGATGATCATATCCGGTTCAAATGTCTTAACCATATTGAGCACATTATGTGCATCTGTAATATTCAGTGTCTGAGAATCACTGGCTATCAATTCCCAGTTTTCAGGAAATCTTTCCCGCAAGCAACTTCCTACCTGACCTTTTGAACCCGTTAATAGAATACGCATAGCGAAGCCTTTATTATCAATGAGCAATGTAATAATTAATATTGTAATATCAATAATGCTGCATACATTATGTAGGATTAGTAAAATAAACTAACAATGAGAATATTGTTACACAACGAAATTTTATTTTCAGCTGTGTTTGATACATTAATTAAAGAATGTTTGATATAGGTAGATTTTTAACTGCTATAACAAACTACCTTTTAACCAAGAAGCACTCTGCTCATGGCGTATTGTCCAGCGACAATCATTACCCAGCAGTCTAAGATCGACTGATTGCCATTCAGATTCATTCAATGCCTCATGATTTTCAGGAAGTTCGATTGCGTTTCTTGCGGATGAACCTAGAATCTTCGGCGCCTGATAATAAATAATTTCGTCTACTGCTTGGCTTGCCAGTAAAGCAGAATTCAAGGTCGCGCCCGTTTCCGCGAGAATCAAACCGATATTACGTTGAAGCAGTATCGGCCAAAGTTCGGAAAGTTCTATTTGTCCGTGCTGGTTTGGAGGAATGGTTACAACGGAAACATGGGGATATGGTGCAAAAACGGCCTGTTTAGCCTTGTCTCGGATTGTAGTCACAATTAGTGTTGGACTATTTGTATCCTGAATCACATGGAAAGCAGGAGTAATACGCAGCTGACTATCCAAAATAATACGTACTGGCTGGCGCAAGGTTGTAAACCTCCGCACATTCAGCAGCGGATCATCTGCAATAACGGTATTGATACCAGTTAAGACTGCACAGCTCTCAGCGCGCAATGTCTGAACATCATTACGAGCAGCATCACTTGTAATCCACTGGCTTTGCCCATTACTCAATGCAGTTTTACTATCAAGACTGGCTGCAATTTTTAGTCTGATATAAGGTTTGTTTCTTTCTTGTCTAGAAAGGAAACCTGGATTAAGTTCACGCGCCTGTAAGGTAAACAATCCACTTTCAACATTCACACCAGCTTGTTCCAGCATCTTTATACCCTTGCCACTGACCTGTGGATTAGGGTCTAGCATGGCCACAACAACGCGCTTAATACCTGCTTCTATCAACGCCTGTGCACAGGGCCCCGTTCTACCTGTATGACTGCAAGGCTCTAGTGTGACATATGCAGTAGCATCGTGAGCCAATGATCCAGCCTGTTTCAAAGCATTAACCTCAGCATGAGCTAAACCAGTTTGCACATGGAAACCCTCACCTACTATCTGCTCACCACGAGCAATGACACATCCAACACGGGGATTGGGAGAAGTAGAAAACCGCCCTTGCCAGGCCAGATCAAGGGCGGTTTGCATAAATTTTCTATCCAGCTCGGAAAAGCTCATCATTAACTATTCTGTAAATTAATTGTTTTCAAAGTAGCGGCAAGAGCATCATCAGAAGCACTATCGCTGCTGGCACAAACTGTATACAGATTTCCATTTGCCACTAATGCAACACAGCTTTCATTTAATAAAGTGCCGTTCTGCTGATGGCTGAAGCGGTAATTCATGCGGTTTTCAGTAGCAATTCCCAGCTTAACTTTGCTTATGGCTGCATTGTTTTTCAAGCTGTCTGCTAAGTTTTTAAAATATTCGTCTGGTTTAATTTTCATTACGCCCAGATTATTTACCGCCAGTGTAATATTGCTGCCATCATCGTGCTGCAATAATGTCAGATTCTTTACCTGACTCTGATCAACCCAGTCTGAGGCACTATCCAAAACATCAGTAAAATCACCATCCAACACAATGCTAACTTTGCCATCGTTACTGCTTAATGTTTGAGTAGAGGTTGCATTAGTCTCAGAAGCTTCACTGGCACTACTTGCTGCCTGAGTGTCGCTGGCATCAATCGTTACAGAGGTATCTTTCTGTTTACAAGCAGATAAACTCAGCAAAGCAATTGCAACCAGCAACCATAAACGAGATTTCAACATGATAAATTCAAGCTTTCATGACAAGGCATAATAGTTACAAAGTATAACAAGATTTAGCTGCCATTGCAGCGAACAGAAAGAAACACTATGAGAATTTATACTTCTAATTTTTCTTTTTTAAACTAGCGATGAGCTGTGTGAATTCTGAAACATCATGAAAACTTTTATATACCGATGCAAAACGGACATACGCTACTTCATCCAGTTTTGCCAGTAAGCCCAGTACCATATCTCCAATCATATGGCTGGGCACTTCTTTAATACCCATATGGTAAAGATTGGTTTCAATCTCTGCTACTGCATTCTCAATACTTTCTCTATCCATTGGCCGTTTATGTAATGCCCTACTTATACTGGTATAAAGTTTAGCAGGATCAAACAGCACTTTTTCACCTGTCCGCTTGATAATCAAAGGCATGCGCATTTCCACCACTTCCAGTGTACTAAAGCGGCTATCACAGGCAAGACAGCGGCGACGGCGACGAATACTATTATTACCTTCACTCAGACGGGTATCTATTACCTGTGTATTATGATGTTGACAAAAGGGACATTTCATATAAATGCAAATTGATAAAAAAGGAATTGAACAACTATTGTGGCAGGCACTACCAAGGCTGGCAAGCTTCTTTATATACAGAGTTAGTACAATTCGAACATGAAACGCTAACTTATCCACCTGTACACAAATTTCAGCGCAAAACTGCGGGTAAAATCTGGGGATAACTATAATATACTATTGTTTTTTAGAGAATATTTTTAATTGATTAAAAAATAGGCAATTTATAAATACCTACCAATATTAAGTGTATACAACAATCAAGAACGATATATTCACTGAGCTAAAATCATCTACATCAACCTGTGAAAACATAATAAACATTGAAATTAAAATTCACAAATAAACAAAGATGTGGAATGATTGATTAAATTTTTGATTTATCTAAAACAAAAAGAAAAAGTACCATTAATATATTTTGTAGATATTACAAAATTAATAGATATAATAATTGTGATTACAAAAAAAGATTACTGTAAAAAAGCTACTCAGTTAAATATTTACGCATCAGCAGGCAATTCACCGTAACCTCTTTATTAAGCGGCAAAGCACATTCTCCCAAAGAAACATAGCCATTGATTTCATAAAACTTTACAGAATTAAGCGATGCATACAGCTTCAGCATCCCTAAACCTGCACGAATGGCAACATTTTCAGCACGCTGCAACAAAGCCGTTCCTAACCCCTGATTATGTACAAACGGATGGATATACAATGCATCCAATTGTGCCTCAACAAGATCCATTTGAAAAAAACCCTGTATATGGCCTTTATAATCAACTACCCATAAAGCTTTATTTGTATCAGCCAGAGTATGTAAATAACTTTCAATATTTAATAATGATAACCAAGCTTTCAACACGGTTTCATCATACTTGCGTGCGCAAGTATATTGCACTGCATAGCGATGCGCATTGTAGATGTCTTCACAATCCTCCGCCCGTGCCGGACGCAAATAAGTAATAATACTCATAACAATTCTTTAAATTAGGTCTGCACTACGTAGATTTACTCATCAAATATTAAGATTTTATATCACACACACATAATTAAGCAAAACAACACCTTTCATTCATAATAAGCAGGTGATAGCATATAGATAAATATCATACAGCGACAGGTTATAACATCATGAATAAAAAAACTATTTATTTAGCTGGCGGTTGCTTTTGGGGTATGGAAGGCTATTTTAAAAGACTAAAAGGCGTGTTGCACACGGAAGCAGGTTATGCCAATGGACGTACTACTAATCCCAGTTACGAAGAAGTATGCAACCAAAATACCGGCCACGCCGAAACCATCAAACTTGAATACGATGCAGACATTCTGTCCTTAACAGATATTCTGCGACATTTTTTTCGAATCATTGACCCCACTACCCTAAACCGGCAGGCCCACGATGTAGGTACCCAGTACCGCAGTGGTATTTATTATGTTGATGCAGCTGATCGCAATATTATTCATGCGGCCATCAAAGCTGAACAGGGTCGGTACACAGCACCAATTGTTGTGGAAAATCTGCCATTACAAAATTTTTTCCCGGCTGAAGAATATCATCAGGACTATCTGGATAAAAATCCACAGGGCTATTGCCATATTGATTTACAAAAAGCGCGTGAACCATTGCCCGAACTGCCTCAGCCAACTACTCCTACTCAAGCCTACAACCCTAATTCATTTCACAAACCCGATAATGCTGCTTTACATCAACAGTTAAGCGAAGAAGCCTATCAGGTAACACAGAATTCTGCTACCGAACGACCTTTTAGCCATCCCTATGATGAGCTGTTTGTTCCCGGTATTTACGTGGATATTGTAAGTGGAGAACCCTTATTCAGTTCGCGTGACAAATTCAATTCCGGCTGCGGCTGGCCCTCTTTTAGCCAGCCAATTCAATCAGAAGCCGTTAGTGAACATCATGATAACAGCCATGGTATGCAACGCACAGAGATACGTAGCCATCAGGCTGATTCGCATTTAGGACATGTATTCAATGATGGTCCGCAAGAACGGGGTGGTTTGCGCTACTGTATCAACGGCTCTAGCCTGCGCTTCATTCCATATGATGAAATGGAAGCAGCAGGCTATGGCGCTTATAAGGATATGGTCAAATAATATCTACCGTTTAGGCAGCACGGGTGCAATAGCCATGCTGCCTGATTAAAGATTTGAATATTACTGCTCATATCTAGAACCAAAGCAATATTTAACCGATATTATTTTGAAATTAAGAACCTACATCTCTCTATGCACTGATGCGGACAACAACGAATAATAAAAAATTACCTGAAAACGATCAAACAGGTATCATGTGAACTAACCAAACCTAAACCCATCAGGAACACCCCGTTATGCCATGGAATTTTCCGATATTGCTCACTTGGTTGCGTATCCTTATCATTCCTGTATTCACCCTCTTATTTTATTTGCCTACAGACTGGATCAGCGACCGTCAGATTATCAACTGGCTAGCGGCAGGCTTTTTTGCAGCCGCGGCCATTACTGACTGGTTTGATGGATATCTGGCACGCCGATGGGGGCAAACATCTAATTTTGGTGCTTTCCTTGACCCAGTTGCCGATAAACTAATGGTAGCTGTAGCCTTGATATTGCTAGTAGCAACCGGCCGCACATACGCTATATTTGCCATGATAATTATCGGGCGGGAAATCACCATTTCTGCTTTGCGTGAATGGATGGCCCAACTGGGTAAACGCAATAGTGTGGCAGTAGCCAAACTAGGCAAATTCAAAACCGCTGCTCAAATGGGTGCCATATTTATACTATTGATGACATCTCCCCCATTAGCAGAACCCAATCTGCTATGGAAAATTGGAAATATTCTGATGCTTGTGGCCTGCATTCTGACCATCTGGTCCATGCTGTATTATTTAAAAATGGCTACTAAAGAATTTAAATCTTAAAAAATCATAGTGAAAGCAAAAAAAAACAAGCAAGCTTCATTAATAGCCTTGACACAGATTTTTTCATCGATATAATGTTGCTTCTTCATTCAGTACGAATGA
>NZ_JAFNPI010000001.1:0-183 GCF_026535955.1 Snodgrassella sp. B3837 | reverse complement strand
GCGGGAATAGCTCAGTTGGTAGAGCGCAACCTTGCCAAGGTTGAGGTCGCGAGTTCGAGACTCGTTTCCCGCTCCAAAAAAACATGCTCACATGTATAAAGTGAAATGCGGGAATAGCTCAGTTGGTAGAGCGCAACCTTGCCAAGGTTGAGGTCGCGAGTTCGAGACTCGTTTCCCGCTCCA
>NZ_JAFNPI010000033.1:0-54487 GCF_026535955.1 Snodgrassella sp. B3837 | reverse complement strand
GCGGGAATAGCTCAGTTGGTAGAGCGCAACCTTGCCAAGGTTGAGGTCGCGAGTTCGAGACTCGTTTCCCGCTCCAAAAAACATGCTCACATGTATAAAGTGAAAATGCGGGAATAGCTCAGTTGGTAGAGCGCAACCTTGCCAAGGTTGAGGTCGCGAGTTCGAGACTCGTTTCCCGCTCCAGATTTTGATTTAGTAGTTGCTCTACCCGATTGAGTAAATATTTAAGATTTAAGGCGGGATGGCAGAGTGGTCATGCAGCGGACTGCAAATCCGTGTACGCCGGTTCGATTCCGACTCCCGCCTCCAGATAATTTGAATAGTTTTATGGCGGGGTGGCAGAGTGACTATGCCACAGTGTGCAAAGCTGTGTAGGCCGGTTTAAATCCGTGCCCCCGCCTCCAACATAAAAATTAATACATCTTTTGTATTAATTTCCATCCGCCCGGGTGGTGAAATAGGTAGACACAACGGACTTAAAATCCGTCGGCTCTTAAAACGGCCGTGCCGGTTCGATTCCGGCTCCGGGCACCATTCTATACTCGCCTATACTCATAAATACACAAATTTGTACAAATGAGTTCAGACCTTAAATGTTTAAAACTGTTCAAATTTTTAATCCCATTTATAGCAGAATATAACATCTCCACAAAGAATTGGTACACAGCAAATTTTTTGATTATCTTCGTACAGTCTATTCAGTTACAGATTTGAGTGTGATATCAGCAGTTTTCTATGCAAACTTGAGAAAACAAACCAGTACTTAACTGTGATAATTAATCCAAATAATATTGCATCCAATGGTGTAAGCCTTTAATCAGTTCAGATATAGCTTGAGTTTTTTTTCTGATGTTGCTCAATCAAAGTACTCGAACTAAAACTTGAGTTTTAGGCATTACAAATATCAATCTTAATATACGTATTAACTTACTTTATTTTAAATTTTAATAAGCCGATGTGTGAGCTTAAGAAAAAGCCAAATCATTACATTATGCTCTATTAATTCCTCAGGCTAAAAAACCAAAAAATAATAAATAATACAAATAACACGTATTTCTAAGAATATCCGAAGCTTATCAATCACAAATTAGTCAAAAACACATGCGTTGTGAAAGTTAAAATATTTATTCCAAACATTCTAACCTGAAAATAGTAATAAACAGATAAGCTTTCGACATCAAGCTAGTTACAGACAGTATAATAACTTGATAAAAATTAAATAAATTCATCAATATAAAAATACATAATCAATAATATTAAAAAAATTTTATTCTGTTTATGCGTATTTTGTCCCTATATCATCTGGATTAATATTTAATAATTCAATCATTTTTGAGTCTAGCAGCTAATTTTAGAGCTTTTTATGTCACAAAAGTCACTACTGAGAGAAAGAAATAACTTAAAGAGCTACCCATGCAAAATATGCAGCAATTAAGTCTTAATTCAGCCTTGATATTATGATGTGATAAGAAAAACGTTATTGATCAAAATAAGCTGGTGTACCAAATTAATACATTTTGATGATTGATAATATAGCGCTTTTATCTGAGTGCCTATTAATTTATATTTATATCAATTTTTTATTGAAATTTGCAAAATTCATAGATTTTTATAAATATTTCAATACAGAAATCTGAATTTTTTCTCATTAGTTAAAATCTATTTTACAGTAGTTAGGCTTTAGATTATTACAGACCCATAGCTTGACGAATTAGCTGATTTTTAAGCGAATCTAAATTATTCACCATATTCATTCCCTGATTGCGCAACCAGCTTATTCCGGGTAAGTAATTATTGGCAAACAGTCTGAACAATCCATCACACCCCTGCTGCATTGTGCGCACTGCTAGTAAGCGGGAACGCTGATATTGTCTGAGCAAAGACCAGCTACCTAAATCATCGGCATGTGCCAGCAACTGACTGAGATATTCTACATCTGCGAAACCCAGATTAACACCTTGTCCAGCCAAAGGATGAACGGTATGTGCTGCATCACCAATCAAAGCTATACGCTGACTGATGATAGTCTGCGGCTGGCGCTTAATAAGGTCGAAAGCAAATACCGGAGTGATCGGGCATAATTCACCCAACTGATAATTGCCTGCTTCAGCTACTTTACAAGCAAAATCTTCACCATTCAGGTGTGAAAGCCTGTCTGCGGAAGCTGTAGACCAAACAATAGAAATTTGATGCCCTGGTAAAGGCAGATAAGCAAGAATATCGCCATGACTAAACCACTGGTAAGCGCAGCCGTGATGATATTTTTCTGTGTTGAAATTAGCTACCAAACCTTGCTGCTGGTACGGTGAAACGTTTACTGTAATACCTGCCTGCTGCCGGAGCCACGATTGAGCACCATCAGCACCTATGATTAACTGACTGAGATAAGAAGAGCCATTTCCCAATGTAAGCTGTGCAGACCAGACGTCAGTGCTTATCATTTTGGGCTTACTTTGCACAATGGTTACATCAGTCTCTACCAAAGCAAGCCATATTCTGGCTAGCAAATAGCGGTTTTCCAGCATGTAATTCAGATAAGGTACTTTTACGCTGGCTGCATCAAAACTGATATGCCCGTTGGTGTCGCCATATACTTCCATACGGCTTACTGGCTGTACCCTCTCGGCAGGCCATACACCTAATTTATTTAAAAGCTGTTGGTTGGCTGGGCTAATTGCATAGATACGCGCATCCCATGATTGAGTCAGACTGGTCAGGTTGGTTGTTGGTGGTGCTTTTTCTACTAGTAATACACTTTTGCCCTGCTGCTGCAATATGAGTGCCAATGTTGCTCCAATTAGCCCACCACCGAGAACAATGATGTCAAAATCTGTTTGCTGCTTATGCTGCATTTTACGTCCTTAGCATGCCAATATTCTTATTCAGCAAAATCTGTGAAGGATGAATTCAGACCATAAACCAATTGTTTGGTAAATGACTGTCTGAACGCTGGTATAGCACCCAGAATACTCATCCCTAAACTCTGGCCGTAAGCCAGACCACTATGGGCGTGATCAAACAGTTGAACCAAAGCATGTGTGAAACCTACAACCGCATTCGCATCATAAGCACGTGCTTGTGCATAGTTTCGTGCCAAAATATCATTATCCAGTCTTGCAATATCAAATGAGCCAAATACTACACTTAGTGTTTCTGCATCACGTACACCCAAATTCAGCCCCTGAGCAGCCACGGGATGCATGGTCTGAGCTGCATTACCGATACAGATTACCCGCTGGCTGTAAACACGGCTAAGCTGCCGCAATTGTAGTGGAAAAGTTGCCACATTGCCTATCTGACAAAGCCGGCCAAGACGGTTTCCCAGCACCGTTTGTAACTGCTGATTCATCGTATCCAAATCCATCTGCTGGCGTTGTTTTGCTTCCTGCGGCGTACATGTCCATACCAAACGAAAATCATTTGCATACGGCAATAATGCCAATGGACCGTTAAGGGTGAAACGTTCATAAGCAACAGATTGATTGGGTAATTCAAATTTAAGAGTACTGACCAAGGCCTGTTGCTGATAATCGTAGCTGCGTATCTGAATATCAGGTAAGTCTGCGGCCAAATTACCGCCCTCAGCGAGAATTAGCCATTGCGCAGTAAATATGCGTGTCTGAAACTGGCTCTGGCACTGGATAGAAGCCCAATGTGGCGTTGTATGTATTTTTTCTACCTTAGTCTGCCATTGTACGGGAACCCGAAGTTTAGTCAGTGCTTGTTCACAGGCCTGAACCAATTTCACATAATCAATGGTGGCACCGAGATAAGGCAGATTTATATCCTGTGCTGACAACAGTACTCGACCAAAATGATGCTGCCGCGAGACGTGCACCTTCTGAATGAAAGTAAAAACATCGTCTGGGAGTTCTACTCCAGCATGACGAAATATTTGAATACTGTGATACGACAAAGCCAGTGTACGCTGATCGGTCAATCTGCTGCCAGCGGCACGAGCCTCAAGCAATAATACAGATTTTCCCTGTTGCTGCAACATCAGGGCTGCAAGCATACCCACCGGACCAGCACCGATAATCACAATCGGATAATGTGACAATGGTTGCATGATGCACCCTTTTACAATCAGAAAAACAGATTCTAACGTAATTTACCACTCGATAAAGTAAAAACAGCCATATAAGCATTATCCCTATCTGTACTTGGCATAGATTTTAGTGCAGCAGATTTTTTCTGCTCATTACACATGTGTTTTCTATGGCAGATAAAGCTAATTATCTTATTGATAAATTGAAGTTATGGTCTGGTTTTTTCTTTATTATTAGGAAATGATTATTGTCTACTCGCTTTGCACATGTGCTCAAGGCTAATTAGGTTTAGCCTTTTTTCGCATCAGTACACCACCTATCAGCATAGCCAGCAGTTGAGCGCTAATCAATGTGACTGCTGTCATAAACCAGCCACCACTTTCAAAAGCATGGCCACAAAGCAGTGAACCCGTAAAACCACCAGCATAGTAACACATGTAATATAACCCAGAAGCCAATGAGCGGCCTTCTGTGACATTAGCAGATATATAAGTGATGGTGGAAGACTGAGTAATAAAAATACCACTACTCATCACGGCAAGTGCCAAAACAATCATCCACAATGGATGCAATAATGTTAATAATACGCCGAAAATCGACAAACTCATGGCCATTAATACAGTTAGATTAGTTCCAAATTTGATAATCAGACGAGCTGACAACGGCGTAATAATCATACCTATTAAATACACCGCAAATATATTGGCCAGTTGCGAGCTTGAAAGATTATAAGGTGGCTGATCCAAATACAGATTAATATAAGTGAAACATCCAACCAATGAAAACAGTACACAAAAACCTAGTGCACACGCTGCAAGAACGTAACGATTGTGCAGATGATGCCAGAGAGTCTTCATTGCGGTTGAAACCTGTGGCTTAGCTTCAAACTTTTTGGATGCTGGCAAGTTGCGCCAAACCAGTATGCCCCCCAGCAAACTGATGATACCCATTATCATAAATGCATGTCGCCAGCCGATAAATTCAGTGAGATAACCCATCAAAAACCGGCCAAGAAAGCCACCAAGCACTGTACCGGAAACAAAGAAACTCATTAGCCTGATGCGCGGATTGCCACTGAATTCTTCGCCTATATAAGCCAGCAATACTACAGTGATACCGGGAACAGCCAACCCTTGTACAAATCGCAGCCACCAAAGCCAGCTGATGCTATGCACAAAAGACAGCGCCAGTGTTGGGATAGCGATAAATATGATTGAACCAACAATAAACATCTTGCGTCCGAAAGCATCTGAAATCATACCCAGAAATGGAGACATCAATGCGACTGCCAGTATAGTAGCGCCTACGGTTGAGCCTACAGTAGCAGCACTGGCATGAAACTCCTGCATTAGCACAGGCAATATGGACTGCACAGAATAGACTTGCACAAAAGCCAGGGCCCCGATGAGTAATACGGTAAATATGAGAGCAAGATTTAGTTTAGGTTTGGCTAAAGCCGCAGATAAGTCAGACATAATCGATTAAAACTATTCAACTTCACTTATCAATCATGTGAAATCATCAAGATAGGTGAAGCAAAGGGTTATGAATAATGTTTTTTAACCTGAGTTAAATTTTGTGGAATGGTAATTATACCCTTTATATGAAATATTGCTTTTCTGCTTTTCAATAGGTTTGAGAACAACTTTGGATTTTTAGCAGTAATAATTTCACGCATGATAGTAAATAAATTTTCATTCAATAAATATTTTTTTTCATTACATTTAGACTAAATCACTTCAACAACTTTAAAAAGATATTGCTTATATTGGTGTCGTAAGACAAATAGATGTTTTTCAAATGCACAGGTATGGTAATTTTAAATTCATTTATTATAATTATGAGTTGCACTTGTATTACTTGTAAAAATAGAACGAAATATTAATCAAACCTTGATGTATATAACTTAACTTTGAAACTTTACACTAAAATATTCATTTTCAGTTATCACAAATAGCTGACTACATTTTTTTATATTATTAAAGTAGATAGATAAACAAAAATCATTCAGAATAACTAGTATTAAAATTAAATTAATGTCAAAATAAACTTTTTTATGTAATAAAATGCAATTTTGCATCACTCATAAACTTTAACTTTAATCTATGTTTCGCTGCCTGTTGCATCAATGCGGCAGTAATCCTCAGGATCCTTGCATTATGGCAATAAGTTTTTTAGATAAAACCGACCTAAAAATCCTGCAAGTTTTACAAGACAACGGTCGTCTTACCAATGTAGAGCTGTCCGAGCGTGTGGCACTATCGCCCTCACCTTGCCTGCGCCGGCTAAAGCAGCTTGAAGAATCAGGAATCATCCGTCGCTATGCTGCGCTACTAGACCCAAACCACGTTGCACTTGGATTACAGGCTTTTATTCATGTTAGTGTAAACAAGAATAAACAAAAACGAGATGAATTTACTCAAGCAGTGCAAAATTGGCCGCACGTTCTAAACTGTTTTGCCTTAACCGGCGAATCAGATTATATTCTTCAAGCTTTTTTTTCCGATATGAATGCTTTCTCACATTTTGTGTTGGAAACATTGCTGGCCACACCAGGGGTGGAAGATGCCAAATCTAGTTTCGTTCTGAGAGAAATCAAGGCAACGACTTCTTTACCACTGGAACACCTGAATATCAGTTAGTATATGAAAAAAACGATGAGCCAGGCACAATCTGATTAATCAATTATTTCTAAATGTTAAAACAGTTAATATAAAGGCAATATCGAGATTTATGTCTGCCAATGTCTATTCTGATGATGATATCTCCGCCATTTGCCAGCAATGGCTAGAACGGGCAGTAATCGGCCTGAATCTTTGCCCTTTTGCTCGCAGACCATACCAGCTACACAGACTGCGCTTCAGTATCAGCCATGCTAGACATACTGATGCATTTCTTGATTTGCTAGAAAACGAATTACGCCTTTTATTACAGACACCAGCCACTGAAATTGAAACCACATTAGTTATTGAACCAAAATTATTCGCTGATTTTGAGGTTTTCCTCGACGTAGTGGCTCTTGCCGAACAAGTTTTAGAAGATATTGATGCCACAGGCACCATTCAGATAGCACCATTCCATCCAAATTTTCAGTTTGCTGATGAACAAGCTGAAGACATTACCAATTATACAAATCGAAGCCCATATCCAATACTGCATCTGATTAGAGAGAGCAGTATAGATCAAGCTGTGGCCGCCTTTCCTGATGCAGGATCCATTTATGAACGCAACAAAACATTATTGCGCACGATGGGTACGGAAGGATGGTCTAGCCTCGGCATAAAGTATCAGCTACAAAAAATGCACTGAACAGAGATTACATTTATATAGGCCAGAAGAATATAGGTTAACTAAAGCGCGTCGGTTACAATCTATAGACAACACATCTTAAATATCTTTGATTTAAATTCCTTTTCTCTACTCACTTTTAAAGCAGAAAAAACTTTTCTTCAACCATTTTTTATTTTTGTTGTTAAAATCGCGATTGTTAAAATAAACCACCTTTGTAATGCTTCCGGTATCCCATTTCTCTTCTCTGTCCGCTTTAGCCATTTTGTGCCAAAAAAGTCACATATTGCGCTATATCAGCGCATTTATCGGCTTCTTTATACCTGCTACAGTGCTGGCTGCTGGCTTACCAGCTGATGAACTAAGTCTGTGGTGGTGTCTTCCCTTTATTGGCGTACTTCTTTCCATTGCTGTTAGTCCTTTACTGATACCACATCTTTGGCATCACCATAGTGGCAAAATTATTGCTATATGGTGCTGTATCTTCCTGCTACCACTATGCTGGCAATTCAGTATCATGACATGTGTTTCACTTGTTCTGCATACTCTACTGCAGGAATATCTGCCATTTATGCTACTGTTACTGGCGCTCTATACTCTTTCTGGGGGTATAGTAATTCGGAATAATGGTATTGGCAGTGTTAAATTAAATGTTTTACTTTTAGCAAGCGGTACCGTTCTGGCTGGACTGATGGGAACGACAGGAGCTTCCATGCTACTCATTCGGCCAATACTGCGTGCCAATGCACAGAGACGGTATCGTGTTCATATAGTAGTATTTTTCATTTTTTTGGTGGCTAATATCGGTGGAGGTTTAACACCGCTTGGTGATCCACCCTTGTTTCTGGGCTTTCTAAAAGGCGTAGGATTCCAGTGGACATTTAGTCATATGATTTTACCAGTATTGCTGAATACAGTGCTTTTACTAGTCTTGTTTAGCTGTATAGATAATTGGTTATGGCGACGAGAAGCCAGAATTGAGCCTCTATCACAACCACACAAGTCTACATGGACAATTGAGGGTAAAATCAACTTACTGTTTTTGCTGGCAGTAATAGTTATCATACTATTGTCTGGTTTATGTAAAAATTTTCCAATCTGGCAGTTTTTTGGCATAGAAATTAGCTTAATAGCCTGTATTCGTGATGGTTTACTACTACTGATTACCTTATTCGGACTGAAGTACACTCCATCCGCACTGCGTCAGCAGAATGAATTCAACTGGGCACCAATGCAAGAAGTCGGAAAGCTGTTTATCGGCATTTTTATTACCATTGCACCAGTGATGGCAATATTGCAATTAGGATCAGATGGTCAATTTAAGCCACTAGTCAATTTCATTCACCACAATGGAGCGCCTGTTAATACGCTGTATTTCTGGATGAGTGGTGTTTTATCCGGTTTTCTGGATAATGCGCCAACCTATCTGGTATTTTTTAATCTTGCCGGTGGTGAAGCACAATTACTGATGCTGCAATTTTCTAAAACACTGCTGGCTATTTCCATGGGCTCAGTATTTATGGGAGCACTCAGTTATATTGGCAATGCACCTAATCTGATGATTAAATCAATCGCTGAGCAGCAGCATATCGCCATGCCCAGTTTTTTTGGCTACATGGGTTGGTCTTTAACTATACTTATTCCATTGTTTATTGTAGATACGCTTTTATTTTTTTAATTTATCGAGAAAATAACGGCCTGTAAGGTTAATTTGTTATGCATTTATTGAAATACCTGCAAGCGCAGGGTCTGGGCAGCCGTAAGCAATGTCAGGTGCTGATTAAAGATGCCGCTGTACTCATTAATGGGCAGCTTTGTACCGATGCACGCATGGAGATAGAACCATCGAATGTCAGCAGTCTGCAAATTGACGAAGTGAATCTCCCACCTGTGCCATTGCCCTATTTTTATATTCTGCTAAACAAACCTGCCGACTACGAAACTTCACACAAACCTCAGTTTTATCCTAGTGTATTCAGCATATTACCCGAACCACTGCGCCATCTAAATATGCAAGCTGTTGGCCGGCTAGATGCAGATACCACCGGTGTTCTGATTTTGACCAACGATGGCCAGTTTAATCATCGCTGTACCTCGCCTAAACACAAACTACCTAAAATTTACCAAGTTAGCCTGAAACATGCTGCTGATGAAACTTTGTGTATGAAGTTACAGCAAGGGGTATTGTTACATGATGACAATGAAACTGTACAAGCAGAAAAGGCTGAACTGACCGACTCCCATACCCTGCTGCTTACCATTACTTCTGGAAAGTATCATCAGGTAAAACGCATGGTTGCAGCTGCGGGTAATCGGGTAGTTGCTTTACACCGTAGCGCATTTGGTCCCTGGCAAGCCGAAGATTTACCGGTAGGTGGCTGGCGTTTTTTTCAACCCGATTTCGATAAACTGCAATATGCTCAATACTGATCTTATTTTTCAGCTGATTAACATCATAGGTACTGTAGCATTTGCTGTGTCTGGCTATTTGGTCGGATTTCGTAAAAGGCTAGACATTCTCGGTGTAATAATCGTTGCTTTACTCACTGCAGTGGGCGGCGGCATGATGCGCGATGCCCTTATCGGACATATTCCGATGATATTTAAAAGCAATACCTCATTGTGGACTATTTTTATTACGCTTTTATTATCGTGGTTGTTTCATATTCAGTATCAGCGTCACCGAGTTCTTGCAGTATGGTTTGTGGTAGCAGATGCGCTCGGGCTGGCTGCATTCAGCCTGACTGGTGCCGAAGTCGGCTTAGCATTGAAATTAAACTGGTTTGGCGTAGTCACCTTAGCCTTTGTTACTGCAGTGGGTGGCGGGATTCTGCGTGATATTTTAGTCAATGAAGTCCCGATCATTTTGCGTAGTGACATCTATGGAACTATAGCAATATTACTCGGGCTGCTATTATGCATATTGAATCATTGGAATATGGTTACACCACTGAGCATTAATGTGTTGTTTATCAGTGGTGTCATCAGCCGTTTAATCGTTTATCGCTACAACATCACCTTGCCCGGATTTCAAAAAAAGAAAAATTACAAAATATAACAAAAATACATGAACTTTCTCTGCAAAAAACAGTCTAAGTCATTAAGATGATATCCATACGCAGCAACAAGCGTATAACCTCAAGATTTCAAATGCTTTTTAGTATTCTCTTGTCGAAACATTATTTTGGCCCTCTGCTGCTTCTCCCCTTGGCACAGAGGGTTCTTTTTATCTGGAGTGTATTTAATTCATCTACCAGCAATCCTTCTAATCAAGATATCCCCATTTTTATCAAATAAATAACAGCAAGCTGCAAAACTCTTCACAGGTGAGCGCTGTTTAACAAACTCAATCCAAACCTCTTTAACGCCTAAGTTCATCATACCATGCTAGTTATTTTTCGCTAAAATGCCGAGTGCAATTCGCAAAAGCTACCATTAAACCGTAAAATAGTTTAAATATTGCTGTTTTTTTTGCTTGAAATCTTATTTTTCAACGCTATGTACAGTAAAGTTAAATTTAATATTCAAGATATGAAAGTATCCAAATAATGGACAATCGAAAACTACGATACATTGCTTCAGCTGTCATCCTCAGCCTTACCTTGAGCCCTTTAGCAGAAGCCAAACGCATTGGAGGCGGAGGAAACCGTGGTATGTCACGATCCAGCTATTCCAGCACGTATAGCAGCCCTTCCTACCAGTACAACCGCAGCAATTATGCAAATTCTTCGTCTAGCCGTCTAGGAGGAGGTAATAATGCAGGTATGTCACGCTCTTATTCAAATTCTGGACGCAATGATTACCGATACGGTAATAATCAGAATGGTTACGCCAATCAAGCTCAGCCTCGTGGAAACAGTACTGCACGAGTCATTGGTGCCGGTGTTGCTGGAGCAGCAATTGGTGCATTAGCCGGCCATGCTATGGCAAACCACAACCAGCAGCAACCTGCTACCACCAACGCTACCCCTGCAAGTGATTACAATAATGCGGCTAATAATGTTGATAATCAGACCATCCCTGAGGCTAATCAGCAGACACAAATGGCGCAGCCAGAGAAAAAAAGCGGGTTTAGCTGGCTATGGCTTCTCATTATTGTGATTGGCGGAGTCTATTTGTATCGCCGTTTTGCAGCAAAAAAAAATAATCAGGGCAATATACCTTACAATACTCAGCAAAACAGCAACCATTTCGGCACTCAGAACAATAGCAGTAATAGTGCCCGTACCAACATATTTGGTCAAAATCTAAGCAACAATAGCTCTGTCATGCCAAACAATTTTTCGGGTATGGCTGATGGCAGCAATACTGAAGCATTTCTTCGCTTTGCACGGCAACGTTTTAATCATGTGCAATCCATGAATAATGCCTCGAATCTGGAAGAAATTAGACGCTACTTTACACCTGAAATGTTTGCCGCCATCCGCGACGATATTATCCAGAATCAGGATACGGCCGAATTCAGCGACCTCAATGCCGAACTGGTAGACAGCACACAGGAAAATGGTCAGTACATTGCCAGCGTACGCTTCAGTGGACTAGTCAGTGAAAATCTGGGCAGCCCTCAGCAACCGTTCAGCGAAGTCTGGCATTTTGTCAAACCGCTTAGTAATCAGCAAGAATGGTTAATAGCCGGAATTCAGCAGGATTAATTGAGAACATTGCGTAAGATAAATTACGCCGTTTAAGAAAAAAGCACTGATTAAATCAGTGCTTTTTTATCATAAAGCTTTGCGAATATTAAGACCAGTACTGAAAGTCCGTTTAGGAGAGGGTTCGAAATAACGGCCATTACTATCATTGACAATCACCGAACCAGCGTAACGTCGATTAAACAGATTATCAACACGTGCGTAGCTGCTTAATGTCCAGCCTCGATAAGCCCATTCATAACCAATATTGGCAGATGCCAGCGCATAACCAGGGGCATGATCCGTATTGCTGTCATTAACGTATATTTTATCCATATAACGAACATCCATACCGCCTTGCCATCCTTGCTTCGGTTGCCATTGCAAACCAAAATACAATTGATTCTGTGCTACTCCCGGTATTTTATTTCCCTTACGCACAGCAACTGCTTTTCCTAGCGCCGGTATATCACTATCAAATTTGGCATCAATATATGAGTAGCTAGCCCGCGCCTCCAAATTTTGCCACAGTGTTTTCTGCCAGCCTAACTCTGCGCCATATCTTTTGGTACGGTCAGCATTACGAAATGTACTACGGCCTCCGGCTGATACAGCTGAGACTATATCGTTATGTGACTCAGTGTGAAATGCTGTTGCAGAAAATATTCCCCATTGCTGGTCAAATTTCAGTCCTGCTTCAATAGTATCGCTGGTAGAAGGCTTAAGATTGAAATTAAAACCGGCCATACCATCTGGCCGATAAGCCATTTCAGTAAAAGTAGGCGTTTCAAAACCTTTGCCATAGGCAATATAAGCAGCCGCATCATCCCGGAAATCCCAGCCTAGCGAAATACTGGGCAATAATTTATGGTAACGCAGTGCTCCACTATCATCGCCATTAGCTAGATAATGATCCTGCGTTTTAAAATGTACGTTACTATAACGCAAGCCTCCATCCACATGCCATTTCGGCACAAAACGCCACGAAAACTGCATATATGGGTCGAGATTCCATAAAGTATTGTACTCATCCCGACGCAATTTACCCTTCACCCCCAGATGGCTGCCGTTAAAATTATTGTATCCTTGCCGGTCTTCATTCTCACGGTCAAATGCCACTCCCCCAATAAGAGTGAGATTGGGCAAAGTGTTTTTGTTTAGCCAACGCAAATCGGCTCCATAATAATGTCGGGTAAAATCAATCACGCCTCCTGCGTGCTTAGGAGCGGTTTGCGCCTTGGCCGGAATCGACTGATATTGCACTACATGACGACGGCCGGCATAAACCATTGCATATAGACTATTATGCTCATTAATGGGTTTATCCCAAGTTAAACCAGTCTGGCTTTGGTCAATTTCCTTACGCATGTTGTAATCCCTGACATTTTGAGCAATCTGGCGCGGATTCTCCTGCCATTGTTCACGTGTCAGTCCGCCGGGATCAGCCGCTCTGATGCGTACCTGATTCAGCACCCAATTCAGCGTACTGCCATCATTCAGATTCCATGTAAATTTAGCATTATTCAGTACCTTCCGTGCATCGCTGTGCTCGCGATATCCATTGGTATCAAAATAATTAGAGCTGATATTATAGGCTGGTAGGTACGCTGATTCACTCCCACTCTGCAACTGAAATGAAGTTTGCTGCTTAGCAAAACGACTGGTATTGAATCCAAGACTAACACTGGGCTTACCTTCGCCTTCACGGGTAGTTGCCAGTATTGTTCCTCCTGAGGAGTTCCCATACAGAGATGAAAAAGGACCACCAAGCACTTCTATTTTATCTAAAGAGTTCAAATCTATATTAGAAGTCTGCCCTTGCCCATCTGGCATAGAAGCTGGAATACCATCAACGTATATGCGAATACCACGCACCCCAAATGTTGAACGCGCGCCAAAACCACGCATCGAAATTTGCATATCCTGAGCATAATTTTCCCGTTCCAGAGCTTGTAAACCCGGAATCCCTTTTAGGGCATCGGAAATATTCGTTTTAGGTGTATCAGTTAGCGCTCTGGCATTAACGGTATGCACAGATGCTGCTGTATCCAGCCACGATGCATGCGTGCGTAAAGCAGTTACTTCTATATCTGGCAACTGCGCATTATCTTTATCTTCTGCATAAACAACAGCAGGCAACATAGACAGGGACAAAACCAATTTCTTCAAGTGTGTGTAAGACATAATTATCAAATGTTGGAATAAGTAATATATATAAAAAGCAAATTTTTCAAACAAATATTATTTGTAAATATTTACTTCCTAAATCAAAGATACATAAATATAACAGAAATATTTATACATTCTGAAATAGACATAAAATAAGCAGCTATTTATCTGTAAATATTGACAAAAATAATAATCAAAGCAAAAAAATATTTAAAAAATATTAATAACAGCAGCTTATCAGTAAACATTGATTACTCAAGCTACTAACTGTTCTCACTCACACCTGAAGTTTTTTCTGCACAGACTGCATCTACAATATCAGCTAATAAAAAAAGCTGCCGGTTTGTACCAGACAGCTTTGTATACATTCACAAACCGCTACAATAATGGGCCGACGAGACGCACAGAATTTTCAACTAGTCCCCACCATTTGGAACGCGCCTGCCATGCTTTAAGTTCAATATACTCACAATCACGTAGATAGCCGTTTTGTAAAGCAACAATCGTTTCCGTCATACCTTCATCATAAATGGCCAGACTAATTTCCATATTCAGATAAAAACTGCGCATATCCATATTAACCGTTCCAAAAAGCGTGTAATCACTGTCAACAGTTAGTGTTTTAGCATGCAACAAACCACCTTTAAACAAAGCAATTTTAACACCGGCCTGAAGCAACATCGGATAATAAGCTCGAGAAGCATATTTAACCAGTTTCGAATCTACAGCCTCAGGTACAATCAGGGTTACTTCCACCCCTCGAGTAGCTGCTGTAGTCAGTGCCAGTAGCAAAGCATCATCCGGTACAAAATATGGGGTTGTAATCATAATCCGGCGTGTCGCGGCATGAATAGCGTTCACAATCGTGTCATAAATGACCGGACTTCCCTGTTCAGGTGCTGATGGAATTACCTGTACTACCACTCCGGTCTTTTCTTTTTGTGCAACCTGCAAATTTTGCATTAGAGCTTGTTTGCCATAGCTGTCTACCCATTGCTGTACCTGCATCAAATTAGATTCGGTCTCTACAGCCATATCACCGGCAAACACAGCAGCTAGTGGCTGAACCAAACTGCCTTTACAGCGCATCATCACATCCACCCACTGCCCGACACCAGCATTCTTTTTAAAAAACCGAGGATCCACCAGATTAAAACTACCGGTATAGCCAATTTTCTGGTCGATTACTGCAATCTTGCGGTGATTACGCAAATCAGCACGGACAAAAAATGTACGCCACAGCTGTATAGGTAACGCTTCTGTCAAAGTAATACCAGCACTGCGTAATCGCCGCGGCCAGTCACTACGCCAGAATCTAGCGCTGCCAATACTGTCCACCAGCATACTGGTCACTACACCTCGTTGAGCAGCCGCCATAGCATCATTCAGCAAATCGACAATTACACCCTGAGGATCAACAATATAAAAAGCCAGCAGGCAGCTCGTTTTGGCCTGCTGAATATCGTGGCGGATAGCAGAAATAATTTCCTCATCATGTGTCAGCAAAGTTAGATGATTGTACTCAGTAGCCTCAAAACCAGTTTTGTCTGCTGCAATCAGGCTGATTCCATGATAACGCTCATTCAGACCACTACAAGCATGCTGATTGAAATCATGCAGATAGGTATCACTGAATTTATGATAAAACTTCACCAGTTCCCGCTGGCGCCGCAATCGGCGCGAACCTAGTCTGGGTTCACCAATCAGCAAATAGGCCACAGCACCAACAAGAGGAAACGCCATCAGCATTAATATCCAAGCAACAGAAACACCTGTATTCCGCTGGTGATACAACACTCGTACCATCAGAACAGTCACCACCACCACGTGTAAAACAACAAAAATTTCTGCCCAAGGAATATTGTGTAACATAAAAGCTGACCTGTTGTTCTTAAACACAAAAAAAGATTAATTATAAAAATAAAGCAACAAAGAATGAATACGCAAATAAAATAACAGCCAGACAAAAATCTGGCAGGTACCGGAATCATCACTTCCTGTGCCTGCCTATACATTAAGGTAATTTAGCTGAAAACTGTATGAGCCCCGTAGTTGTCAGTATCTAGTGATGACTAAATCTGATGATATGGAGCTGACAAATTATGTACTGCTTCTACAGCAAACTTTACCATTTCTGGATCAGTATATTGATTAATTCCATGTCCTAAATTAAACACATGACCGCTACCTTTACCATAATCGGTCAGTAAACGACGCACTTCACATTCAACACTTTCAGAATTACCAAATAATGCCAACGGGTCAAGATTTCCCTGCAAAGCTACTCGATCACCAGCTAACTCACGTGCCCGATGTAAATTTACAGTCCAATCCACCCCCAGAGCTTCGATTTCCAAATCAGCCAGCTGGTCAAGCCACTGCCCACCGCCCTTAGTAAACACAATTACTGGTACTTGCCGGCCATCTACTTCTCTATGCAAGCCAGAAATCACCTGTTGCAGATAGCGTAAATCAAACTCCTGAAAGGCTGCATCACTGAGAATACCGCCCCAAGTATCAAAAATCTGCACAGCCTGAGCGCCCGCTCTGATTTGCTCATTCAAATAAAGACTAACCGATTGTGCATTGATGTCCAGAATATGATGCAATAACTGCGGCCGCTGGTACATCATAGTTTTTAATAAACGAAAATCTCGGCTACCGCTACCTTCAACCATGTAGCAGGCCAATGTAAACGGGCTACCACTGAAACCAATCAATGGCACACGTCCGTTTAAAGCCCGCCGAATACTGTTTACAGCATCAAACACATAGCGCAACCGCTGCATATCCGGTACATGCAACCGCTGTACATCTTGCTCCTGCCGAAGCGGATTCATAAACTTAGGCCCCTCACCTTCCACAAAGTGCAAGCCCAGACCCATGGCATCAGGTACAGTCAGAATATCTGAAAAAAGTATCGCCGCATCCAGTGCAAAGCGTTCCAGTGGTTGCAATGTGACTTCTGTAGCCAGCTCGGTATTATGGCATAACGCCAGAAAACTACCAGCCTTGGCGCGAGTAGCGCGGTATTCAGGCAAGTAACGTCCAGCCTGACGCATCAGCCATACTGGCGTGTACTCGACTGGCTGTTTCAATAAAGCTCGTAAAAAAGTATCGTTATGTAAAACTGCCATAATCTACCTCAGGCAGTCAGCAAAAAATGTACTGACTGCCTGTTAAAATCAAAATAAAAAATTACAACTCATCATCATTACTGATACTGGACAGAATCTGAGTACGCTGCTCTTCTGCGGCCTCATTTTCTCCCGATTGCTCCAGCACTTTTGCCAGCAATAATCTGGTCACATTATTGTTTTTCGCTTGCAAGCTCGCTTCTAAATAATTTTTCGCCTTACCCCATAATTGCTGCTGGTAGCTCATCTCACCCATCAGCAATAACAAATCCGCATTCTGTGGCTCCTGTTGTAACCATTTATCCGCTGCTATCATATTTTTTTGCTGTTCTTTACTGCTCAAATACTGATTAGCGTGATTAAAAGCAGGTAACAATGCAGCATCATGATTACGTGGATAATATTTCTTTACCCATTTCACAGCCTGTGTGTACATCCCTAGCTGTAAATACTTTTCTGCAATATCTGCACTCAACAAGCTTTCTTGTTCGTCCACTGGTATTGATTTAAGACTATTTTTCAGTTCAACAGGATTATTGGCTTCAGCCAGTAATTGCCGGTAAGCCCAATATCTATATTGCTGTTGTTCACTATCACTTAATGCACTTGCACGGCTCAGCTTATCCACTTGCTGCAATACTCCTCGTGCATTATGCTGATCCCAGTCATAGCGTAGTTGTAGTTTCACAAGCTGAGTTAAATTCGGATTGATTTTGGCCGCAGCATCCAATGCATTCTTAGCCTGCTGCTCATTGTGCTGAACCAGAGCCGATTGACTAAGCAGCAGATAACGTGAGAGTTGCTGTTTTTCGGGCAGCTTGGCCACCTCGTTTAAATAGCGGTCTCGAGTACTCATATCATCCATTTGGTCTGCACTGTGAGCAGCCAGCAATAAAGCCAGTGATCGGCTATGCTGACCCTGTTTATTGCGCAGCACTCGTTCAGCCTCTCGGGCAGCAAACTGATAGCGTCCTTCAAAATAAGCCAAACCAGCATGATTCAAGGCCGTTTCAACCTGATGGCGCTGATGATTTATGCGCCAATGTTGCCAATGGCCGGGGAGATGCACAAAACCCATAACAATGCGCAGCAAAATATACAGCATTACCACCGTCAAAAGCACCATACCGATAAAGAGCTGCAGATTAATACGTATCAACGTCTGTTCTACGACAATATAAACATCACCACTGTAATACTTGGCACCCAGTACCACAGCTACAGCCACTATAAATAGTATAATCAACCATAACAAAGATCTCATAATGAATGTTCTCCCTGCACGGCAGAAGCTGCTGTTGCATTTTTAGCGCTTTCCGCACTGGCTGCTTTTGCTGAATGAGTTTCGGCCACAGCAGAAGCACTGCTGGCACTTGAAGCACTTAAATCTGGCAACGCAGTTGACATATCCATACCAGCCTGATGCTGATAATCTCGCACTGCTGCCAAACTTGCAGAAAGATTACTGTCCTGATTGGTCTGAACATTCAACATTTTCAGTTGAGACAGCTCTTTAAGCCAAGATTGTGTCGCCGCAGAGCTACCATCAAAATACTGTTTAACCGTGGCCTCGGCTGTGTTCAAATCAGCGGCATAAACCTCACTACGACGCTGAATCAGCGCAATACGCGCATCCAACAAACGCAGACGTAGATTTTCTCGTACAAAATAAATTTGTTCCGGCGACATTAACATCGAATCATTATGATTAATATGCCGAACTTCTACCATACTACTTAGCGAATGCAGTGTAGCTTGCCACGTACGCTGCCACCATGATGCATTTGGATTGATAGTTGCCGTACCAGAAGAAACATTAGGCTGCAACTGATTATCAACCACTAAAGGTAAGCCTGCAACGCCAGATTCCAGACGATTTAGACGGAGAGAGGCACTGGCCACATCAAGATATGGACGACCTTTTAAGTTTTCGAGATCACTGCTGATGGCTTTTTTAATTGGCAGTAACTGAGGTTGGTCAAAACGTGCCAAACGACTATCCAGATTTTCCAGCACATTTACGGCCACCGGAACATTACCCGATATCAGCAACTGCTGCGCAGCCAGATTTAGTGTAGCCTCAATCTCATCAACCAGCCAATCAGTACGGCTTTTTACCAGCTCCTGATATGCACGAGTCAGACGGTCAACATTTTCACCCTGCGTTTTCTGCTGCGTTTGCAAATCTTGCAATTGCTTACTTAATTCATCAACCCGTGCCAAACTTGTTTCCACCGTAGCCGCGGTTTTACTGGCTCCAATACCTGCATTTTCGATTTTCTGATCAAATTGCAGTTGCTGATTTTTCAGCAGATTCTGTCCCTCGACAAATAAAAATCCACTGGCACCTAATGCCAGTATTGACAGTACCAAAGCACCCAGTGCTATTCCCTTACCCGTACCAGATACTTGTTTTACTGAAGCTGGCCGGCTGGTTTCTTGAGGTACAGACATTCCTGATCCTGTGTTGTTTTTTTGAAAATCTTTAGTTTGATGGGTGCCGGCTTTTTGTTTATCTGAAGGTTCAGCTGCCGCGGATGTAGTCGATTCAGGAGGTACACGCACTTCACCTTGTGTATTCACCAGCAATGGCTGCTTACCTTGTTCCGGAGACTGACCAGACTGCGTATCTTGTTGTTCACTCATTCGGTATACTCCCTGCACGATAATTGGGACAACAGCTCAGCAGAACAACTATCACACTGTACTGTCTGAATGCAAAATTTCCAATCCACGCTGTAAATCCGATACCAGCATCGTAGCTACATCATAACTCGACAGCGCTGCTTCCACACGTGGATGGTGAACTAAGTATAACAAGCTTTTGCCAATTGCGTACAAATCTGGCGGCATCTGCGAAAACCACGCATTTACAGCAGCACTTGTCGTCATATAAACAGCCTTCAAACGCTTTTCTTTAAGTGGCTGCGTCAATACTGACCAATTAAGCAGCTGTGGCTGACGCTCATACACTTCAGCCAGCTCAACCTGCCATCCTTGCTGACCTAGCTTGTCAACCAGCAATTCACGACCGCCAACACCCCTAATCAGCATCATCCTTCCATTTTTCTGATGCCATATAGCTAAACGTAAAACTGCTTCACTATCATTGCCATCAAGCGGATAAACTACCTGTTTAAAACCGTAAGCAACTAACACTTTTGCTGTAGCCGCGCCTACAGCCACATGCATTACATTATCAGACTGAACAAGATATTTGGCAGCAATGTGCACTGCGCTAGGGCTGACCCACACAATAACATCTTGTTTCAAGCTGCGCTCAGCCAGCTGCTGCAAGATATCATCAAAAGGTAGCAACTGCTGATACTCCATTAATAATGGCTGCCATCCAGCACGAATAGAGCTTTCTATATCAGCAGCCGCAGCCTGTCGCGGACGCATCAATACAATGCTGGGATGAGTAGTAATCATTGACCGGACAGCACTTCATTAATCAAGTCTCTGGCGCCCAAACTGGCTAATTTTTGTGCCACGTTTAAACCCAGTTGTTCCGCATCACTCATAGAAGCCTGCGCACTGGCACGCAGCACCGTTTTTCCATCAACAGAAGCAACCAAACCAAACAATTCAAGCGTACCAGAGCTTTCAACACAATAAGCAGCCAGAGGGACTTGACAGCTACCACCCAAAAACTTTGCCATGGTTCGTTCTGCCGTCACACAAGCCGCTGTAACTGCATGATGAAGAGGCTGCAATAAGTGTAATAAATCAGTCCGGTGAGAAGCCACCTCAATTGCCAGTGCACCTTGACCAGCCGCAGGTATGGAAATTTCAACCGGCAAAATGCTACGGATACGATGATCTAAACCCAAACGTTCCAAACCAGCAGCAGCAAGAATAATAGCTGCATATTCTTGTTTATCTAATTTACTGAGGCGGGTCTGCACATTACCGCGCAAAGGTTTTATGTGTAAATTCGGATAGTGCAATCGAAGCTGAGCTTCGCGGCGCAGACTAGATGTGCCAACAATGGTTCCTTCTGGCAATTCCGACAGATGGGCATACTGTTGTGAAACAAAAGCATCAAAAGGATTAGCCCGCTCAGTTATAGCAGCCAGAACAAAACCTTCTGGCAACTCCATAGGTACATCCTTAAGTGAATGAACCGCAATATCGGCGGTTCCTGCTTGCAATGCCCATTCCAGCTCTTTGATAAACAGTCCTTTACCACCTATTTTAGACAAAGACTGGCTTAGTATCTGGTCACCCTTTGTCGTCATACCTTGAATAGTGATAGATATATTAGGATAAAGCACCTGCAAACACTGCTGTATGTGTCGTGCTTGCCACATAGCCAGTGCGCTTTCACGACTAGCAATGACCAAATTATTTTTTTTCATACCAAGACACATAAAACCAAAAATTAAAGCATAAATTTTAGCATTAACTGTAAATTAAGCTGCATTTACTTACACAACCCAATATGTATTCAAAGTCAAGCTTCAGTTCGTAACAATAACTCATCAACCAGACCACTTACACCAGCTTGAGCAGATGCACGAATGATTTGTATATTCTGCAACCCTTCAAGTGGTTGAGGATCAACCAGAAAAATTTCTGCAGATCGTGCCGCATAGTGAAACAGACCTGCAGCCGGATATACTTGCAAAGATGTGCCAACAATGATAACTATATCAGCACAACGCATTAGTTGAATGGCAGAGTCAATCATCGGCACAGTCTCTCCAAACCACACAATATGCGGCCGCATCTGGAAACCGTGATTATCTTTATCTTCCAGCTTCTGATCTGAAAAACAATCGACAATATAATTTTCATCAACACTACTTCTTGCTTTTAAGAGTTCACCATGTAAGTGTAGTACATGACTACTACCAGCACGCTCATGCAAATCATCTACATTCTGCGTGATAATATTAACATCGTATCTTGTTTCCAGATTTTTTAGTGCTAAATGAGCCGTATTAGGTTGAGCTCTTAGCAACTTCCGCCTTAAACGATTATAAAATTCTAAAACTCGTTCAGGATGGCGCTCAAAAGCCTCAGGTGTAGCAATATCATCAATTTTTTCACCATCCCATAATCCACCATGATTACGAAAAGTCTGCAAACCACTTTCTGCACTGATGCCCGAACCTGTCAACACAACAATTTTATGCCGGCCTACAGATGAAAACTTACTCATATGTGCACAAAAGCTTTAATTGCAGCTTTTAGTCTTTGCAAGCCAGTCTGCAAATCAGTATCAGTCAATAGCAGACTAGGTGCAAAACGTAAGACATTATTACCTGCCACCAAAACCAGCAAGCCATGCTGCAAAGCCAACTGCATTAATTGCGCAGCCCGTCCTTTGTACTTATCAGTCATCACACAACCAAGCAATAAGCCCTGTCCTCTTACCTGAGCAAACACACCAGATGCATCAGATAATTCCTGCAAACCTTTCTTCAATTTTTCACCTTGCCGCAAAACATTCTGCAAGGTCTCAGGCGTATTTATAATATCAAATGCCGCACAGCCCACCGCACACGCTAGCGGATTACCACCAAAGGTACTGCCATGACTACCAGGCGTAAAACTGCGGCCAACAGCTTCTGTTGTCAACATAGCACCTATAGGAATCCCACAACCCAGTGCTTTAGCAGCTGAAACAATATCCGGCCGGATATCATAATACTGATGTGCAAACAACTTACCGGTACGTCCCATCCCCGTTTGCACTTCATCGAGAATCAACAAAGCTTGATGACGATCACAGGCACGACGAGCCGCCTGCAAAAAAGCTTCTGTTACAGGCAATACACCACTTTCACCTTGAATCGGTTCAATAACTACCGCACAGGTTTTATCATTGACCGCTGCATCAATAGCAGCAACATCATTAAACGGAATATGCCGGATACCAGCAGGCAAGGGCGCAAAATCATTACTGTATTTGGGTTGACCGCCTACAGAGACAGTAAAAAGCGTTCGACCATGAAATCCATTAATACAAGCAATTATTTCGTGTTTTCCTGTATCAGGAAAATGGTCACGCGCATATTTTCGGGCCAGTTTAAAAGCAGCTTCATTGGCTTCTGCGCCAGAATTACAAAAAAATACTTGCTCAGCAAATGTGTGTTTTACCAGACGCTCAGCCAAATTCTGTGCCGGTTGGGTGGTATAAATATTGGAAATGTGCCATAACTTATGTGCCTGTTCCATCAACGCATTAATCAGAAGCGGATGGCAGTGACCCAAAGCATTTACAGCAATCCCACCTGCTAAATCTATGTATTCCTGCCCATTATCATCCCAAACACGGCTACCTTCAGCACGAATAGGCAGCATAGGTGCAAAACTAAAATTCGGTGTTAAATAATTATGCATATTTCTCTCTATTAATATATACATTTATCATAATCAGAAGTCATCAAGTTCTGCTATCTCAATGTATCATAAACCTGATGAACAAATAAGAAAACATACCAACAACTGATTCAGTAAAGATTAACCTGAATAAAATATTAGTTTGAGAATAAGCTTATAGAAAGCAAAGAGATAAAATGCGAACATTTTTCAAATTCCTAAACTTATATGTTCAGCATTAATCATAAGTTTTATGCAAAAAACTATTTAGATAACTAATTTCCATAACATCTATCAAGACAAAAACCCTCATCAAAATAGACAGAAAAATTAATCATAACTCATTAAAATTTGAAATAAATATCAAATTTGAAGTACCAAATAAATCATAATTCTTATATGTTATTCATAAAACCAGAATAACTCTTATAGCTAAATTCTTAAAACTAAAAACAGATTTATTAGTCAATTACAAAGGTTTGAACTAGTGCATTTTTAAAAGAATATTCTGAAGAAATTGTTTATTTATCACTACCGTGTTCAGAATTACCTTGATTATAAATCTAAGACTGGAACAAATAAGGGAAATATTCGATCAGAAACTTATAAATACTTTTTATAAAAAGCCGAAAAATCATAAATCCACAAACTATTTTTTCAATTAACCTATGGCTTCAGTATAAATCGGCTATTACTAATTTCTAATGAACCTTATTTGTAATAGTACTCAGCAATTTAGCTTCAAAATAATTACTAGCATTTTGCACAAAATAAATATAAGAGGTTGATTTAAAGCAGTCTACTTATAAAAATACAGATTTCACATTTGGCGCAAACGATTAATTCGATTATCCAACGTTGGATGGGTGCTAAACAAAGAGTCATCCGATTCACTGGCAATTCCCAGAGCAGACATACCAGTCGGCAACTGACTGGTTTCACCTTTTAACCGCTGCAAAGCAGCGATCATTTTTGGTGCACCCACTAAACGTGCTGCACCTGCATCTGCCCGATACTCACGCTGACGGCTAAACCACATCACAACTAGACTGGCCAAAAAACCAAATATAATCTGCAAAATCAGACTTATTGCAAAGTAGGCTCCCTGAGACACTTCTCCATTTTCATCTCTGGACATAACATCTGCAATACGGCGTGCCCAGAAAAACACAAATGTATTTACCACACCCTGTAACAATGTCATTGTCACCATATCACCATTACCAATATGTGCCATTTCATGAGCCAGCACAGCTTCTACTTCATCCTGAGACATACCATGTAACAAACCAGTACTCACCGCGACCAGTGAGCTATTTTTAGTAGCACCAGTCGCAAAAGCGTTGGGCTCTGGAGAATCATAAATCGCCACTTCCGGCATAGTAATATTCCACTGATTTGCCAGCCGGGCTACAGTGTTTAGTAGCCATGCCTCTGCAGCACTTTGAGGTTGACCGATTATCTGACCATCGACCGAAGCAAGAGCTAGCGATTTTGACATCAACAAAGAGATAAACGAACCGGTAAAACCCACTACAGCTGCCACTAACAACAAACTGCTGGTCGTATTACTGTTAAGCCTAATACCCAAAAATGCACATAAGATGTTCAGAACAATATTAATAACGATAATAACGGCTAGATTTGTAGCAATAAACAATAAAATGCGTTTCACATTATGCCCTTTTAATTTCTGCAGAATTTAATCAGCACAATATAATATTGACATATAAAAATCTAAATACCAAACTTGAAACAAACAGTTTATAAATCAGAAGTCACAAACAAAAATTATCATATAAAATTAAAGAAATGATTTAATTCACGAATTCAACTTTGAAAAGCGACATTCTGTATAGAGAAAGAAACATTCAAGTCAAAAGAATATAGCGATGATTAAAACAGACTAATCCCTAAATACGTACCTCTCCATGTCCCAAAACAATCCACTTCTGGCTGGTTAACCCCTGCAACCCTACTGGACCTCGTACATGGATTTTATCAGTAGATATACCAATTTCCGCCCCTAGACCATACTCGTAGCCATCTGCAAAACGAGTAGACGCATTCAGCATAACGCTAGCAGAGTCTACAGCACGCAGAAAAAGCTGAGCATGTAGTAAATCATTGGTTACAATACTATCAGTATGATGGCTGCCAAAATGATTTATATGCTCTATAGCGTCTTCAATATTGTCTACTACCTTTATAGACAGAATTGGAGCCAAATATTCAGTAGACCAATCTTCCTCAGTAGCCGGTAAAACATCATCCTTCAAAATCTGCACAGTTTGCGCACAACCACGTAATTCAACATTTTTCTCAGCATACTTTTGCTGTAGTAAAGGCAATAACTTTTTTGCTTGGCTAGTATGAATCAATAAGGTTTCCATAGTATTGCAAGTACCATAGCGCGAAGTCTTCGCGTTTACAGCTATATCAATTGCCATTTCTGCAGAAGCGGAAGCATCAATATAGACATGACAAATACCATCAAGATGTTTGATTACCGGTATCCGCGATTTTTCCTTCACTCTTTGCACCAGTCCTTTACCGCCACGTGGAATAATCACATCAATATATTCCGGCAGATTAAGCAGCACATCAACACCTGCCCGATCAGTCTCAGTAATCAGATTAACAGCTGCTTGGGGTATTCCAGTTTCAATCAAAGCAGAATTGATGACAGCAGCAATAGCTTTATTGCTATTAATGGCTTCACTCCCGCCGCGTAATAAACAACTATTACCTGCTTTCAGACATAAAATCGCCGCATCCAGCGTCACATTCGGGCGTGATTCATAAATCATGCCAATTACACCAAGCGGAACACGCATTTTACCAACCGTGATACCACTTTGCAGAGTTCTAAAATCATCCATTTCACCTACTGGATCAGGCAGTGCAGCAACCTTATGAACACCTTCAATCATCGCATCAATACTACGATTGCTCAGATGCAGGCGATCAAGTAAAGCAGCATCCAATCCCTGCAAACGTGCTGCCTTCATATCCGCTTCATTGGCTGCAAGAATCAGGTGCTGTTGTGCAGCTAGATTATTAGCAATCAGCATTAAAGCCTGATTTTTCTGTGCAGCAGAAACTCTAGTCAGAGAATAAAAAGCCTCTTTAGCTGCTTTAGCCGTTTCAGTAATATATTCGGTCAATTCCACGTGAATTTACTTTCCAGAAAAAAACACTAAAATCATTCTTATTCTCATATAAAATCACAAAGAATACATTTACCCAATTACAACTACCCTTGCATATACCCTGAAATCCACATGATAGGTAAAAATTATCAGGCTAATAGAACCCTGCACACATAATAGAACTAATCAATATGTGTATCGGTAGAATCCTTAAAATTGGTTTGTGGCCTCAACACTAGTAAGTGGTCAACAGCACCAATGGCATTGGTATCCTTACCTGGATAATCAAGTTCAGTCAAAAAATGGCGAATACAATTCAGACGGGCTCGTTTTTTATCATCGGATTTAATAACCGTCCAGGGTGCATCACCGGTATGCGTATGAAAAAACATATCATTCTTAGCTGCCGTATAATCATCCCAGCGATCCAGAGACTGAATATCAACAGGCGAAAGTTTCCAGTGTTTCAACGGGTCGTCACGACGAGAAATAAACCTACGCAACTGCTCTTCTCTAGAAACAGAAAACCAAAACTTAAACAGATAAATCCCGCTGTTGACTAACATACGTTCCAATTCTGGTGTTTGACGCATAAACTGCAAATATTCATGTGGCTGGCAAAAACCCATTACTCTTTCCACACCAGCACGGTTATACCAAGATCGATCGAAAAAAACCATCTCACCACTTGTCGGCAAACGCTCAATATAGCGTTGAAAATACCACTGCCCTTTTTCAGTTTCAGTCGGTTTTTCCAGCGCTACAACTCGGGCACCGCGCGGATTGAGATGTTCCATAAATCGCTTGATTGTCCCCCCTTTACCGGCAGCATCCCGACCTTCAAATAAAGAGACAATTTTCTGACCAGATTCCTTAACCCAGTTTTGCACTTTCAACAGCTCAATTTGCAATCTGGCTTTCTCACGCTCATAAGTAGCCCGCCGCATCCGAGTGCGGTATGGATAACTAGCCGGCAAAGGTGCTGAAGACGAATCTTCATCGGAATGTTTTCCTCGATACTCCAGCACACTTTTTTCAAAAACATTTAATTTAGTGTCTTTATCCTGATTGTTCACTTCAGAGGATTGTTCAGGCTTTAGTATCTGCTCACTCATATTCTTCCTTTCCTATATGGCTCAGAGTAAGCCAAATTTTCATTTTAAGAAATGTGATAATCTGTATAAGTATTGTAACTCAATGTACACTCTGCTTACCAAACAAAATGTCATAGATTAATAAAACCTTAGTCTATTACAACTATGACAACTAAAAACCACTGTAATTTCAAAAATTCTAATTTTCAAATATTCATTTCCATAATAAAAAAATCTAATTCAACCAGATAACAAATAAATTTTTAAATTTAAGTTTTCTTTTCAAAAATATATTCAATAAAAACGGGTATCTGTACAGATTACCCGTTTTTATTAATAAATATCTTTATCTAATATCGTTTAGAAAAGAGAATCTAATTGGCCATTATTACCTGACTGCGGAACAACTGGAATTTCAGCACCATCATCATCTCCATCATTATTACTATTTCCCTGCTTTGGCGTAATCGGCCCGTCAGCTCGATTATCCAGTGGTAGATCAGGATTAGTTGTCTGATATTCCTTCAGATAAAATTCACCGGATTTCTGAACAATTCCGGCAGGTACTGGTGTATTTACAACCGGTTTATCTTTTAACGCATAGCGCATGTAATCAAGCCATACTGGCACTGCAATCGTACCACCAAAAGCAGAACGTCCCATACTGCGTGGACGGTCATAACCAATAAATACCGCACTAACTATATTCGGATTGAAACCTACAAACCAAGCATCCTTATTATCATTAGTCGTACCTGTTTTACCCGCAATATCACTGCGTCCCAATGCATGAGCACTATAAGCAGTCCCATGATTAACCACGTCCATCATCATGTGATACAAAATAAATGCATTACGCGGATCTATAGCCATGGGAGCATTCTGTTTAGCCACCAACGGCTGCATCTGCGCGCGCAAATTACCACGACTGTCATAAATTCGGTCAATCACATAATTGGAAACCTTGTATCCCCCATTAGCGAAAATTGCATAGCCTTCAGCCATTTGCATTGGCGTTACCTGCCCACTACCCAATGCCATCGACAAACTGTTGGGAATCTGGTCTGGCCTAAAACCGAAATGCTGCACATACTGTCTGGCATAATCCACTCCCATTGCCATCAAAATACGAATAGACACCATATTTTTAGAGGCAGTTAATGCTTGTCGCAGTGTTATAAATCCAGCATAGCGTCCATCCGAATTTTTTGGTGCCCATGCACGTCCACCATTACCCATACCTGGCAAAACAATCGGCGCATCATTAACCATCGTAGCCGGCGTAAAACCTTTAGCAATAGCAGCAGAATAAATAAACGGTTTAAATGATGACCCAGGTTGCCTTTTTGCCTGAGTGGCACGATTAAAACTGCGGCGGTAAAAGTCATAACCACCCACAAGTGCTTTAATTGCCCCTGTCTGAGCATCTAAAGCAACAATTGCACCTTGAAGTTCTGGCTGCTGCACAACACGATAACTATTACCTTCTCTATGCACATGCACTACCGAACCAACACGTACAGATGCTTCACCCAATTTAGCATTGTTAATTGCACGCTTTATCCAGTTATAACTATTACCCCCAATGCGCATCTCCCCTACACCAGCGATATAAACTACTATTGAATTGGAATTCAGAGCTGTCACCACAGCCGGTAGCATCCCATCCACCGCTGAGCGATTGGCCAAATACTGCTCTATCTGTTCATCGCGAATATCATCTGGAATTTTGCTTAAATCAAAAAAGCCTTCAGCACCCCGATAAGCAGAACCTCTATCAAAATTGTTCAATACCTTACGCAGCGCCTGAGTAGCTACTGCCTGATCCTGAGAATTTACTGTGGTATAAACCTTGAATCCTTGGGTATACGCCGCGTCACCATATTTTTCATACATCTGCTGACGTACCATTTCAGCGACATAAAGAGCATTCTGATCTATAGCCTGCTGATAATGCACATACTTTAATGGTTCAGCATAAGCGGCATCAGCCTGAGCCTGAGTAATTTTGCCCAGTTCAACCATATTATTCAGAATATATCGCTGACGCATTTTAGCCCGTTGTGGATTTACAACAGGATTAAAAGTAGAAGGAGCCTTAGGCAAACCGGCCAGAATCGTCGCCTCTGCCAAATCTAATTGTTGTACAGGCTTATTAAAATAAACCAAAGAAGCAGCTGCAAAACCATACGCACGCTGCCCCAGATAAATCTGATTAAAGTAAAGTTCCAGTATCTGATCTTTAGTCAGTTTTTGTTCAATTTTATAGGCCAGCAAAGCCTCATTGAACTTGCGCGTATAGGTACGCTCATTAGTAAGATAAAAATTGCGAGCCACCTGCTGAGTAATAGTACTGGCTCCAGATTGCACACCACCAGTTAGATTAGAAATAAGCGCACGGCTAATGCCAATAAAGTCAACACCACCATGTTCATAAAACCGCTTATCCTCAGCTGCAACAACAGCATCTTTCAGTACTTGTGGAAAATCATTGATACGAGTAAAAGCACGTCGTTCTTCACCAAACTGCCCCATAAGCTTGCCATCAGCAGAATAAATGGTAAGTGGCATTTTCGGCTGATAATGAGTTACAGCTTCTAGAGAAGGCAATTTAGGATAAGTTACCATAATTGCAATCGCCACCAGACCAGCAGCAAATAGCGCCAGTCCTACAAACAAACCAACGGTAGATAGCAATAATTTTCTAATCATAATCAACTAATTTTCATTTAAAGGCTGCGAAACATATTCAAAATAAAGTAAACTTTGTTCTTCATTTCGTTAGCAACATACAAATTTGAGTTTTAAGCACTTCATCACCCGTTTGATAAACAGACAGAAAGCCCTTTCATGAAACTGAATAATTTCAAAATAAATTCAAAGAATAAGAAGGTGGCCACAACTTCATCGAGACAGTGTCTTGGTATCAGTCTTACTGATAAAAGCATTAACATGGTGCTCCTGAATGCACGCAGTTTAAATCAATTTCGTCTCGAAAAATACGTTGTTGTGCCTTTGCCAAAAAATATTATTGGTAACGGCAACATCGAAAATCATGATGAACTTGTTGTTCATCTACAACAGGCTAAACAAATGCTCCAAAGCAATTGTCGCAACATTACCGTAGCCATTTCACAAAAGCAAACCTCCATCCAGTTTCTAGATAGAGATGAAGATACAGAGTATACCGAAGAAGAACAAATCATGGCTGAATTGAGTCAATATGACTCAATGGATGATGTAAGTTACGACTATCAGAATGTCAGTATCAATGAGAATGGAAAAGAAAGTTTGCTACTGGTCAACAGCAAACGGGATGACGTCAATATTCTGATGGATGCTTTTACCGATGCAGGTATCACACCCACACAAATGGATGTCGATATACTGGCAATAATGAATAGCGCCATCACATGGATAAATATCAGACAGCCTGAATTAACAGAAAAATGTATCGCAGTTTTCAATATTGATTACGGTGAAACACAAGCAATTATCATGCGTCATGGCAAATTACTTTATAAACAAGAAATTAATCTTGGCTATGATCATCTGATGCAATCCTTGCGGCGAAACTACCAGCTGACTGATGAAGAAGCGTGGGAAATGCTCTATAGTCAAACCAAGCCAGAAGATTACAATCAGACTGTAGCGCAGCCATTCCAGCAACAATTTATTCAGGAAATACAGAGAGTTTTACAATTTTATTTTACTTCGGCTAGTCAAGAAAATGAAATTGAAGAAATCCTTGTTTTTGGTTACAGCAATAATCAGGCAGCCAATAGCCTTGCTGACAGCATCAGCCAGCAAACCAGTATTCCTGCGCAACAGATTAACCCTATACTGTTAGCACAGCCCGGTGATGCAATTCAACAGGCAAAATTGCAACAGGACAGTAGTTTATTAACCGTAGCCTTTGGCCTGGCCGTAAGAGGATTATAAGATGTTACCTTTATTAAAAATTAATCTGCTGCCCTATCGAGAAGCCTTACAAACCAAACAAAAGAAACAATTTCAGACTCTACTGGCCGTTGCTGCTTTAATCGGTGTAGGTCTGGCAGTATTAGGCTACTTAGCTATAGATAGTCGGGTTAGCAGTCAAGAAGCCCGTAATCAAGTATTAAAAGATGGAATAGACAAACTGGATGGAGAAATTAAACAGATCGCTCAATTACAAGATGAGCGCAAAAATTTCACAGCCAGACAAGAAAAAGTAGAAGAGTTATCAAATAAACGTTTTGAAGCAGCTCGTATACTGGATACGTTGAATACATTAGCACCTTTAGGATTGTATATAACCAGTATAGAAGCTCAAGATGCCAATACATATGTCATTAATGGTAAAGCTTTTAGTGATGCTAAAACTGCAGCTTTCATGAATGCTTTACCAGGACAACTATTTACAACACCTGAATTATTAAATATCAAACGAGTTAATAATACTCAGGAATTCAGTATTCGTATACGTTTAAATAATCTTATTGGCCAGCAAGAAGATATGAGAGAAACCAATCAGGCTATTAACCCAAACTCTTCATCAACTGAACTAAATCAGGATACAGAAGCACCTCATCAAGAAAATGAGTCTAGTGCATCTGAACCAACAAATTGAAGGAGTACTGACAATGGCCAAAAATATAGATCTTAAATCAATAAATCTAAATTTCCTCTCCCAACAAGCTAAACCTGTACAGCTAGGCATAGCCGGTGGTATCATTGTATTGGTACTTCTTATTGCCTATTTCTTTGTTTACAGCGGATTAAATGAACGGCTTAGTGGATTGAAGGAAGAAGAAGAATCTCTAAAGCAAACCTATTCTGAAAAAAGTAAACAGGCAGCTAATCTTGATGTATTGAAAGCAGAACTTAATAATATTAATGGTTCATTTCATTTATTATTAAAACAGCTCCCAACACAAGCAGAAATCCCTAATCTTATTCAAGAACTACATGAATGTGCTACTAAAAATGGTTTAAATATGGATAGTATCACTCCAGCACAAGTTCTTAATTCAAACTCAGATGATCAGCCACAAAATAAATCAGATCAACAAGTTATTCAAACCTTACCTTACAACATCACATTGACAGGTAATTATAATCAGATAAGTCAGTTTCTTCGTGATGTAGGGAAGCTATCGCGAATAGTCACATTAAACTCAATCGTACTAAAACGAAATGAGAAAGATAATACGCTTACCTTAAACGCAGTTGCCAATACATATAAAGCTTTAACAGATGCAGAAATTAAAGCTCAAAATAAAAATAAAAACGACCAAAAATAGGCTGCCTATAGCTGTAACTAGGGTAATTTAATATATAAGCAACGGAAAAAATATGAATAAATATCTAATCTGCCTGTGTATTTTTACACTGAGTGCCTGTTCGGCAGCAAATGAAGATTTACATGAATGGATGCGGAATACCAGCCAACAGGCAAAAATCAAACCCATGAAACAGAAGCAAACTACAATAAATATTCAGCCTTCTTACACCCCTCCTCCACAGCCTCAAATGAATATATTTGAACCTGCGCGTCTCAAAGCAGGTTTACAAGGTGCTAATGCACCTGATCTAAACCGACCTAAACAAATCTTGGAAAATTATTCATTAGATGAATTGCATTATGTTGGTTTAATTAAAGGAGCGGGAAAAGCACCATCTGCATTCATTTCAGTAAATGGACATGTATACACTGTTAATCTGGGTAATTATCTGGGTCAGAGCTATGGACGAATTACTGCAATAACACCTGATGAAATTGTTATATCAGAATTAGTTGAAGACTCATATGGCAATTGGACTAGCAGAAAGGCTAGTTTACCCTTGCAGGCTGCTGACGCAGCATCTTCAGAGACATCCGGTCAGAACTGAAAAAAGTAACCCATTTAAAATTAAGAAGGTACCAATATGAAAATTAAAACCATATCTATTTTGTCCACTCTGGGTCTGGGTTTACTGAGTCAGAGTCTTTTTGCCGGCAACATAACAGCCATCAATGTCGGTGCGTTACCAAACCAGCAACGTCTGATTAAAATTCAGTTTGATAAAGACCCCGCGTTACCTAAAGGTTTCACAACCGAAAATCCTGCACGAATTGCACTGGACTTTGCTGGGACAGGAATAACCTTACCACAGAATTTACTCAAATTTGATGATACAGTTTTACAGCAAATTGAAGCTGGTCAAACTACAGACAAATCTCGTGTAATGCTATCCTTAGCCAAAACTGGCCAGTACAATGCTGTAATTAAAGGCAATGAAGTCTGGGTATATGTACAGGAATCTATTCCGTCCAAAAATAAAGTAAAAAATAAATCAGAAAAAATTACTACTTCTCCGGCAACAGTCAACACACCATATACAGCAACAAATAACATTACAGAACAAGTTGTCAGCCGTCAGCCTGCCAGTTCAAATAGTAACGCATTTGATCAATCAGCTTCTGTACCAATAAATATAGATTTTCAAAAAGGGAAAAATGGTAATGGTGTAATTTCCATTAGTGGTTTGAGTGACAAAGGAGAGCCAACAATTAGACGCAATGCATCTAATTTGGTTTTAACCTATAAAAATGTACCTTTGTTAACAGAACAACAACGTAATCTTGATGTAACCGATTTCAGCACTCCTGTACGGACTATTCGCCTGCGCAGGATTGGCAATGATACCGAAGTGAATATTCAGATGCAGGGTGACTGGGATTATTCCCAAATTAAAAGTGGGACTAATCTGGTTCTTCAGGTTACCCGCAAATTTGATTTAGACTCTAAAGGCTTACAATCAAATAATAAATCCTTCAAAGGAAAACGGGTTTCACTTGATTTTCAAGACATTGATGTTCGCACAATCCTACAGATTCTGGCTAAAGAATCAGGAATGAATATAATAGCGAGCGACAGTGTACAGGGCAAAATGACAATATCATTAAAAGATGTTCCTTGGGATCAAGCTTTAAATTTGGTTATGGAAACTCGAAATCTTGATATGCGTCGCGAAGGAAATGTTATCAATGTTGCTCCACGTGACGAACTGATGAACAGGGATACAGCATCATTAGAACAACAAAAAAAATTAGATGACTTAGGTCCCCTGATTTCTCAGACTTTCCAACTTAAGTACCGTAATGTTGAAGATTTTAAAAAGATTTTGCATTTATCCGATGATGGTAACAGTTCATCAGATAAAAGTATTTTGAGTCCACGCGGCAGCGCATTATTGGATCCCGCAACAAATACTTTAATCATTACCGATATTAGTAGTGTAATTAAGAAATTTGAAAAACTGGTTGCTCAAATTGATGTTTCATCTCAACAAGTTTTAATCGAAGCACGAATCGTTGAAACTACAGACAGTTTTGCCCGTGAATTGGGAACTAAATTTGGCTACTATAGAGGAACTTATCGAAATGGTATTGGTGGTAGTGTATCCCTTAAAGATGAAGATCGAGGTACAACACGTGACCCTAATTTTGAACTAGGTTTTCCTAATGTCAACCTTGGCGTATCCAATCCAACATCAGTAGTATCATGGGTGCATAAATTTGCATCTGGGGCTCTCGCTTTAGAGCTTTCAGCCTCACAAGCTCAAGGCAAAACCAAAATTATCTCTTCTCCACGAGTATTAACACAAGATAGAAAAGAAGCAAAAATTGAATCTGGTTATGAAGTACCTTATCAGGAATCAACTTCCAGCGGTGCAACTTCTACCAGTTTCAAAGATGCCGTTCTTGGCTTAAAAGTTACCCCACAGGTTACACCTGACGGTAATATTATTATGACATTGAACGTACAGAATGACAGGCCCATAGCATGCTCAAATGTTGCACCTGATGTTCTCCGTTCTGGCGACATTTGTATGCAAAAGCGTAATGTAGTGACTCAGACAATGATTGAGAATGGTGGTACTTTAATTATTGGTGGTATTTACAATGAAAATAATGAAAACAGTATAGATAAAGTACCTTTACTTGGCGACATCCCAGGTATTGGCAATCTTTTCAAACACAGAAAAAATACCCAACAACGTAATGAATTACTCGTATTTATCACACCTCGTGTAGTCGATTCAAGCAGTGCCCCATTAAAATATTAAGTAAGCATTTTTAACTTCGTCAGCCTGTTTATAACAGGCTGACTTTTTTCAATTTATAGAGTCAGAAATTTTCAAACATACTTAAAAATAAAATTATTTGAGAAATACAATTACTAATGACTTAAAATAATATCTATAGTGACTTTATAACTATAGCTAAAAAAATTTTCACACCCAACGTTTCTGTTTCAATCAAAGCAATTCCAGATAATGGTTTTTCTGCCAATTAATGCGTAAATTCTTATACTAAGTTACAATTACAAACATGGATAACATCGCAGGCAATCTGATTTTAATAGGTCTAATGGGGGCAGGTAAAACTACTCTTGGAAAACAACTTGCCAATAAACTGAAACGCATTTTTTATGATAGTGACCAGGTAATTTGTGAACGTACCGGAGTATCAATACCTACTATTTTTGAGCTCGAAGGAGAAGCAGGTTTTCGCAGTCGAGAAACAGCTGTTATTAGTGAGCTGACACAACAAAAAGATGTTGTTATAGCAACAGGTGGTGGTGCTATATTGCAAATTGAAAATCGGCTTAATTTGCAGCAGAATGGACATGTGATTTATCTTCATGCGCAACCTGAAGTTCTATTAAACAGGATACGGCACGATAAAAATCGCCCTCTTTTGCAAGTCTCAGACCCTTTAGCAAAATTGCAGGAATTATATAGCTTGCGTGATCCCATCTATCGAGCTACGGCACATACTGTTTTAGATGTGAATAGCCCCTACAGCTTCCACTCACTAAATCGTTTAATTCGTTTACTACGTCAACATTCTAAACAAATACCTCAACTTTAAATCATCATGTACACACTTAACGTTGCTACCACATCACATCAGTATCCTATATTTATTGGAAGCAACCTGCTTGAATCCGCAAATCATCTTTTGGCACCCTATTTTACAAACAAAATTGCACTTATCAGCAATGAAACCGTAGCGCCTTTATACCTGCAGCAATGGGAAAAAATACTAAATCATTCAGGACGCGAATATTTCAATATTATTTTGCCTGATGGAGAAAAATATAAGAACTGGCAAACACTTAATCTGATTTACGATGGTCTAATGCACAATCGCGCCGAACGCAAAACCACCATTATGGCTTTAGGTGGCGGAGTAATTGGGGATATGGCAGGGTTTGCTGCTGCAACTTATCAGCGTGGTGCTCCATTTATACAGATTCCTACAACACTACTTAGCCAGGTGGATTCCTCCGTAGGTGGAAAAACAGGAATTAACCACCCTTTGGGTAAAAATATGATTGGTGCATTTTATCAACCTCAGGCTGTGTTTATTGATTTAAATAGCTTACATACTTTGCCACCACGTGAATTTTCAGCAGGTATGGCAGAAGTCATAAAATACGCAGTGCTGGGGGATATAGAATTTCTGGAATGGCTAGAAATCAACATCGAAGCATTGATTAATCAAGACCCTGAAGTATTGGCACATGCGGTTCATCGTTGCTGTCAGATGAAAGCAGATATTGTTGCGGCCGATGAAAAAGAAAGTGGTGTCAGGGCTCTTTTGAATCTAGGCCATACATTCGGCCACGCCATTGAAGCTGAAATGGGTTATGGTAACTGGCTTCATGGTGAGGCTGTTGCTGCAGGTACTGTACTTGCTTGCCGTTTATCTGAACAACTTGGTTATTTGCATCAGGATGATACTCAGCGTCTAATCAAATTATTATCACAAGTTAACCTGCCTGTTACGCCGCCTAAAATGTCTTTAGAAGCTTGGCTGATGCATATGAGCCATGATAAAAAGGTTATCGATGGTAACATGCGTTTTGTGGTGTTGAAACAATTGGGTGAAGCAACAATCACTGACAATGTAACAACTCAAAACCTAGCAGCAACATTGAACCAATATATAAGTTGAAGCATGTTAGAATTGACGTTAGAAAATTTATCAACTTTAAGTTAACACAGAACAGCATGACCCAATATTCTGATTCAAAATCGGACATTAATAAAGATCACCCGCGTAGCATACGTAGTTTTGTTTTACGTCAAGGCCATATGACACAAGCCCAGCAACGTGCTATAGATAACCAATGGCCAAATTTTGGCATTGATTTCGTCAACAATAAAATTGATTTAAATGCCATATTCAATCGAACAGCACCCAAGATACTTGAAATTGGTTTTGGTATGGGCGTTGCAACAGCAGCAATTGCACAAAACCTTCCTGATTGCGACTTTCTAGCTATTGATGTTCATGGGCCTGGGGTAGGAAATCTATTAAAGCTGATTCAAGAACAGAATATACAAAATATTAGAGTGATGCGACATGATGCAGTTGAAGTGGTTGATCACATGCTTGAAGATAATTGCCTGCAAGGTATTCATGTCTTTTTTCCTGATCCTTGGCACAAAAAACGACATCATAAACGGCGCCTGATTCAAGCATCTTTTATTGCACGACTACTTCCAAAACTTCAATCAAATGGCTACGTTCATCTTGCAACTGACTGGCAAGAATATGCAGAACAAATGCTTGAAGTTTTAAACGGGTTTACTGAGTTGCACAACACTGCTGAAACTTATGCAGCTGTCCCTGACTACCGTCCCGAAACCAAATTTGAGGCACGCGGCAAAAAATTAGGTCATGGTGTATGGGATTTAGTTTTTGTAAAAAAATAACAGACCAAATTAATAAAAAGTAAAGACATTTAGAGTACAATCACCTTAGATTGCATTACAGCAATCATTTTCTGTCAAATAATATTGCTGTTTTCTAAGGAACTGAAATGTTTCAGAATGTCAAATACTATCCAGGTGACCCTATTCTGAGTCTGATGGATGAATATAAACAGGATGCACGCAGCTCAAAAGTAAATCTTGGTGTAGGTGTGTATTATGATGATAACGGCCATGTACCTGTGCTCGAATGTATTAAAACAGTAGAGTCACAATTAGTAGAAGAAAATCAGCCACACGACTATTTACCTATGGATGGTCTGCCTGCTTATCGGCAGGCATGCCAGAAATTGTTATTAGGTAAAAACCATGAAGCCATTACATCTGGTCGTGTTGCTACCATAGCTAGTCTGGGCGGATCAGGTGCGCTGCGTATAGGAGCAGAATTTATTCACCAATGGTTTCCACAGGCAAAAGCTTATGTAAGCAATCCTACATGGGGAAATCATATCAGCATATTTGAGGGTGCTGGAATCGAGGTTCATAAATATCCTTATTATGACCCTAAAACTATCGGAATTAAATTTACAGAATTAAAACAATTTCTGACACAACTCGATGTAGGCAGTATTATTTTACTACATCCGTGCTGTCACAATCCCACTGGCGTTGATCCCAGTCATGAGCAGTGGGATCAGCTTTTAGATATTATTAAAAATAAACAGCTAATACCATTTATGGATATAGCCTATCAAGGTTTTGGGGACGATTTAGAAACCGATACTTATGCTATCCGCAAAGCAGTAGAAATTGGGTTATGTGTTTATATCAGTAACTCTTTTTCCAAAAACATGTCGCTCTATGGTGAACGTGTAGGGGGTCTGAGTATTGTATGTCCAACTTCCGAAGAAGCTCGATTAGTTCAGAGTCAGCTCAAATTCACCGTACGGCGTCTATATTCTAGTCCACCTGCCTACGGTGGTCACGTCGTAAGCCGAGTACTTAGCAACACTAAATCTTATGAACACTGGCAGCAAGAAGTATATATCATGCGCGATCGCATTCGGAAAATGCGTTCTCGATTGTATGAAGTATTGCAGACGAAAATTCCTGATCGTGATTTCAGCTATTTTATTAAACAACGTGGCATGTTCAGTTTTACAGGCTTAGATCCACAGCAAGTAGCCCGTTTAAAAAGTGAATATGGTGTATATATGGTTGAAAATGGAAGGATGTGCATGGCCGGTTTAAACAGTAGCAATATAGAATATGTTGCCAATGCCATGGCTGAGGTCTTGAAATAAGAAATATGACTAATTAAAAATAAAACTGGTTGGCCAAGATTTAGCCAACCAGTTTTTATCATTTATTCTATTAATTATTATTTCTCAATAATTAGAGCTCAATTAGCATTTTCCCTACCCAGTCTACGCATACGGAATGCCAAAGCGATATTAACTACACCAAACAAAGCAGCATAAATGCCTATTACCCAAGTCAGCGCTATTCCGCCCTGAATAGGATTTACCAGCAAAATAATACCAACTAACATGGATAATACACCCGCTGTGATCATCCATCCTTCGCCACCAACAGATTTATGCAGACGAATAGCTGCTACAATTTGCAGAATACCACTTACTAACGCCCAAATCGCAATAAAAGTAATCAGTACCAGCCAAGTAATTCCTGGCACAAAAAATGTTAGGAAACCGGCAAGTACACTTATAAAGCCCCAAATTAGCATCAGCCACCAATCCTGATGTGTTTTTCGTCCATTGATGGAAAGAACAATACCCATTACACCATCAACCAACGCATAAAAGCCAAAAAACATCACCATAACCAGTATCGAAATAAATGGATAAAACCAAGTTAATAAACCAAAAATTAAAGCTGCAAATCCACGAACTAATACTATCCACCAATTTTCAGACAACAAATCAGCTAATGGTCTACGAAAAGAAAGAGTATTCACATTATTTCCTTTAGATAAATGTAAACTGCAAATAATAAATATTACACATGCCATTTCAGCAAACTATTGGTATCGCTTCTTCTTATACATCAGCCAGCCATCAGGATGGTGGTGTCTAGGATCATGATGTGTCCAGTGTATCATCCCCCCCCTTTCATTACTGATATATTCACCAGTAAAAGCTACTTTGTCACCACGCTGTAAATTTTCTAACCGCGGAGCGATATCTATATTATGTACCACTAAAACCGTACTACTACCTGTGCTTAAAATAAACCTCTGATGACGGCTACCTTTATTATCATCTGGTAAGGTTTTGATAACATAGCCATCACCGTAAACCTGCACTTTGTCTAAATTCTCATTCTGAGCCTGATGTAAAGATATAGCTTCTCGTATTTGAGATACAGACAAAGGTTCTTTAGAAAAATTACTGCGAATTGATTTAAATGAATCAATTATTTGTTCATGTGCCTGACTTTTTTGCTGGTCATCAACAGAGCTATGCTGCCACCACCAGAAACCCAGTGCTACGATAACCAGAAAAATAATATTTTTCATAATAGGTAATTAATCTATCTACAGAATCAGCACTGAAACCATCATACAAAATGTAATCAAAGATAGCAAAATATTAATAGTTTAATCTTAAAAAAAAGGCTACCGGATAACACCAGCAGCCTGAGATACTAATTTGAATAAAATAGTAAACTATTTTTTATGAGCTAATGCAGCTTTGATAAAAGCAGTAAATAATGGATGTCCATTTTTAGGCGTTGAAGTAAATTCCGGATGGAACTGACAAGCAAAAAACCATGGATGTTCAGGTAGTTCAATGGCCTCTACAAGTTGTTCATGTCCAGTAGATACACCTCCAATTACTAAGCCAGCCTGCTGTAACTGTGGCAGATAATAATTATTCACTTCATAACGATGACGATGGCGCTCACGGATAAACTCATTGCCATATATGGTTTTGGCAAGTGATCCATCAGCCAATTTAACTTCCTGAGCACCCAAACGCATGGTACCGCCAAGGTTAGTATTGATATCACGTTTTTCAATCTGTCCATCGCGGTCTTGCCATTCACTAATTAAAGCAACAACTGGATGCGGTGTTTTTAAATCAAATTCGGTAGAATTAGCACCAACCAGATTGGCAACGTCACGTGCGTATTCAATCAGTGCAATCTGCATACCCAGACAAATACCCAAGTAGGGAATTTTGTGTTCACGTGCATAGCGTACAGCTGCAATTTTACCTTCAACACCACGAGTACCAAAACCGCCCGGAACCAAAATAGCATCCATATTTTGCAAACATGCAGTGCCATCTGTTTCCAGTATTTCACTATCAATATAATGAATGTCTACCTCTGTTTCGGTTTGAATACCTGCATGTTTTAATGCTTCAGATAAAGATTTGTACGACTCAGTCAAATCCACATATTTACCAACCATGGCGATTTTGACTTTATGTTTCGGATGTTGTACCAAATAAACAATTTTATTCCATGCAGTCAGATCAGCCTGCTGAACGTTTAATTGCAATTGTTCACAGATGATATTGTCAATACCCTGATCATGCAGCATTCTTGGTACTTCATAAATACTATCAGCATCATAGCAGCTTATAACGGCACGCTCTTCTACATTGCAGAATAGTGCAATTTTACGTTTTTCTTCTTCAGGCATCGGCCGGTCCATACGACAAATAAGCACATCCGGCTGGATACCAATTTCACGTAATTCTTTGACTGAATGCTGGGTTGGCTTGGTTTTGATTTCACCAGCAGCAGCAATATAAGGAACATAAGATAGATGAACAAATAAAGTATTTACTCTGCCCTGCTGGCTACGCATTTGCCGAATGGCTTCCAAAAACGGCAAAGATTCAATATCACCTACAGTTCCACCGATTTCGACAATTGCTACATCATAGCCGGCAGCACCTTCATGTATTTTACGTTTAATTTCATCTGTAATATGCGGTATTACCTGAACAGTACCGCCTAGATAATCACCACGCCGCTCTTTATGAATTACGCTTTCATAAACCTGACCAGAAGTGAAGTTATTACGCTTCTGCATGGTAGCATCAATAAAGCGTTCATAATGACCCAGATCTAGATCAGTTTCAGCACCGTCATCAGTGACAAATACTTCACCGTGCTGAAAAGGGCTCATTGTACCCGGATCCACATTAATATAAGGATCCAGTTTAAGCATGGTCACTTTCAGACCACGAGATTCCAAAATAGCAGCAGTAGACGCAGCGGCAATGCCTTTACCCAGTGAAGAGACCACACCGCCAGTTACAAAAATAAACTTGGTCATGACAATCAGCAGGAAATTGAATTTAGCATTTTAGCTGAAAATAACACCAAAAGAAAGACATTCCCTTTTTCAAACTCTGCAAGTATATGCAATAATCTGCTTGCTCGGATTGGCGTAATAATCACGGTTGTGGCATAATTAGTCACCGTAATCCTTAAATTTATATTATGTTGCAATCTGGACATATTTTCATTGTTTCTGCTGCTTCAGGTACTGGCAAAACCACACTTGTTTCGCGCCTGAGTGCGCGTCAGCCGAATATTCGCATATCTATTTCCCATACAACCAGAATGCCGCGTGAGGGTGAACAAAATGGTGTACATTATCATTTTGTCAGCCGTAGTGAATTTGAGGATATGATTGCCAGCAATGCTTTTATTGAGCATGCCAATGTTTATGGCAATTATTATGGCACCAGTTTACAGGCTGTAGAATCATTAACCCAGCAAGGTTACAACGTAATTTTAGAAATTGATGTTCAGGGTGCGGAACAGATTCGCCGTTTACTGCCTAATGCTACCAGTATTTTCATACTACCTCCTTCGATGACAGAACTCACTGAACGTCTTAAAAATAGAGGCACTGATAGCGAAGACGTGATAGCCTATCGTTTAGCAAAATCCCGTGAAGAAATTGAACAAAGTCTTTTGTTTGATTATGTTATTGTTAATCAAGATCTTAATCAGGCAGAGCAGGATTTATTAGCAATTATCCGTTCGGTTAGGTTATGCGCGAAGGCGCAGCAACAAACCATTACCCGGATTTTATCTGGAAAATAAATATTTCAAGTTTAATGTTAAACAATTATTTCTATTGGAATTTATATTATGGCACGCATTACTGTAGAAGACTGTATCGGACGCATCCCTAATCACTTTGACCTGACCATGATTGCTGCCCTGCGAGCACGCCAGCTGGCTAATGGCGCAACATCACTGGTAGAAGAAGATCATGACAAACCCACAGTCATTGCTTTGCGCGAGATAGCCAGTGGACAAATTGGTGCAGAGTTACTCAACCAACAAAAATAATAAGGCAAATAGCCATGTACCCTCCCAGCCAGACCTACAAACCACCTGTTAAACAATGGCGTAACACTCTTTTTGCACAAACAGAGTATTTAAATAAACAGGAACGCTGGGAATTACTGGAACAAGCGTGTGCCTATATATACACTCTGGCCGAAAAAGATGGCAAAACTGCTCTACTTAAACGCAGTTTTGCCATTACTACATCTTTGGCACAAAATCAGCAACGAGTACAAGCACTGGCAGCCGTGCTGATCAAAATAGCCTTTGAAGATTTATCTTCTTCAGACAGTGATTTACCCAGCTCAGCTATAGGCCCGGTGGGAATGAAAATATTTGATGCAATTAATACTTCATCATGCACCGGCACAAACAACCAGCTACAATGCTGTCAACAACAGATAGAAACGAGCTATCAGGACATTATTAACGAAGCAGAAAATAAACTTCTACACACTGCCTCTTACCTCAGCAAAGAAGATTTACAAATGCTGTCCCGAGCTTGCAAATTCGGTGCCCATGCACATCATGGACAATTCCGTAACAGCGGCTTACCTTATATCACCCATCCTCTAGCCGTGGCGACTCAATTAGCAGAATGGCATGTAGACATTCAGGCTTTATGTGCCGGTGTATTACATGATGTACTAGAGGACACTGGTACTACCAAAGAAGAAATTATTGCCGAATTCGGTGAAACCATTGCCAACATGGTTGACGGGCTATCCAAACTGGAAAAACTTGAATATAACAACCAGCAGGAAGCACAGGCAGAAAGCTTCCGTAAATTAATTATGGCAATGACACAAGATGTTCGTGTCATAATTGTCAAACTTTCAGACAGGCTGCACAACATGCGCACACTGTCTGCTAAAAAACCGGCCAGTCGCAGGCGTATCGCACAAGAAACCATGGAAATCTATGCGCAACTGGCCAATCGTATTGGTTTGAATCATGTATACCGTGAATTGCAAGACTTAGCATTTAGACATCTGTACCCCCACCGCTATGAAGTACTTGCCAAAGCCATTCAGTCTTCACGACGAAACAGGCGCGATATAGTAGGTAAAGTACTGCGAGCCTTCAGTCAACGTCTTGTGAGCGCCAATATTGAAGCACAGGTAAGAGGTAGAGAAAAAAACCTATACAGCATTTATGAAAAAATGCGTCGTAAAAATCTCCATTTTGCCGATGTAATGGATATTTATGCATTCAGGGTTATTGTAAATAACATACCTTCATGCTATACCGCCCTGGGTGTTCTGCATAATTTGTACAAACCCAAACCTGGACGAATTAAAGATTACATTGCTATTCCCAAAAACAATGGTTACCAGAGCCTGCATACCATCTTAATTGGACCCTACGGGCTACCTATTGAAGTTCAGATACGAACACACGAAATGGATACAATAGCCGAACGTGGTATCGCTAGCTACTGGATGCATAAAGATGGAGAGCAGAATAGTTTTGATCAGGCACAAATGCGTACCAATCAATGGTTGCAAAGTATTCTCGACATTCAAGCACATAGTGCCAATGCCATTGAATTTCTGGAACATGTAAAAACAGATTTATTTCCGAATGAAGTTTATGTCTTCACCCCTAAAGGTAAAATCATTACTCTTCCAGAAGGTGCCACACCTGTAGATTTTGCCTATGCTGTTCATACCGATATCGGCAATCGAACAGTCTCTGCACGTATTAATCACAATTTAATGCCCTTACGTACCCGTCTGCATACAGGTGATACCGTAGAAATAATTACCTCCAGCAATGGCCACCCTACTCCGGCATGGCTCGGCTTTACCGTTTCAAGCCATGCCCGTAGTGCCATTCGCAGCCAAATAAAAAAAATGGATCGTTCCGATGCCATACGTTTAGGCGAAAAATTATTACAAAAAGCCTTATCCAGCCTACTGCCAGAAAACGTTTTACTGTCAGACTCTTTAAAAGACAAATATCTGACCGATTTACGCCAAAAAAATACTTCTTTTGAAAATGTTCTCTGCGAAGTAGGTATGGGGTTATTACAGCCAGTATCTGTAGCCATGCATATAGCTGAACTGGCTGGCGAGCATTTTAATGACACCATTAAACTGGCACCAATTAATTTGACTGGCAATGAGTCAACTCATATTCATTTAGGCAAATGCTGCCACCCTATTCCTGGTGACACCATTAAAGCTTTGCTAATCAAAGATCAGGGCATTATTATTCATCGTGATACTTGTAATACGATTTTGAAAACAGACCCTGAACTTCAGCTGGATGCAAACTGGGATTTACTACAAGCAAATAACTATCAGACAACTTTATGCCTCAATGCTATTGATAGTCATGGATTACTGGCCACCATTGCTCAGGCTATTTCTTCAAATGGCGGTGATATTACATCTGTAGAAACCACCTCAAAAAAACTCGAAGGTGTGGAAGGATTTATTGAATTTCGTTTTGTGTTACAGGTAAAAGATTTAAATCAGCTCAATCATATTACCCGCGATTTACATTCTGTTCCTCAGATTCGTCGTGTAAACAGAATATAACGCTCATCATCTTTAATGATGTCACAAACGTACCTCTCCAGCTGGCTTGACGAATCATATTTAATCAGCCATAATCTTCTCCTTATTTATTTAAAATAACCCTATATCTGTTTTACTTTAAATTCTAACAGATATAGCCTCAATTACACCTTGGGAGGTGATGTTGTAAACGGTAATGCGGAACCGTAAACACCGCCTTTGCCTTTAGTGGCCTTTATTTAGTATTTATCTATCTGATATACAATCAGTAATATAATTATTTATTCAGGAAAAAAACATGCCTTCTATTCGTGTAAAAGAAAATGAACCTTTTGAAGTTGCTATGCGTCGTTTCAAACGCTCTGTTGAAAAAACAGGCTTGATGACCGAACTGCGCGCACGCGAAGCTTATGAAAAACCAACAACTGAGCGTAAACGTAAAAAAGCAGCAGCCGTTAAACGCTTACAGAAACGCCTACGCAGCCAGCAATTGCCACCTAAAAATTATTAATTAGAATTTCCGGCTTTGCATTAACAACCGGGAAATTACAATTAATCAGAATACCGCAGGCATTGCTTGCGGTATTTGCTTTTTACAGGTAAAACCTGAAGTAAAACGTATTTTTACAGCAAATCTCTATAATAACCAATTCACTTACTGCGAGCCCCATTATGAGCCTGAAACAAAAATTACAGGAAGACATGAAATCAGCAATGCGCAATCACGATGCAGCATCCCTGTCTACCATTCGTATGGCATTAGCTGCTATCAAACAGATTGAAGTAGATGAAAGAATCGAGGTAGACGATAGCCGCTTCGTTGCAGTTATCAGCAAAATGGTTAAACAGCGGAAAGAATCGGTACGCATGTTTAACGAGGGTGGTAGAAACGATCTTGCCGAAAAGGAGCAAGCAGAAATTAACTTACTCCAAAATTACTTGCCCGAAATGCTAGACGATACCGCTATTGAAGCTGCCATTAAAGATGCTATTGCCAATGTGGGTGCTTCACAACCGAGTGATATGGGAAAAGTAATGGGCATATTGAAAAAAACACTGGCAGGCAAAGCCGATATGAGTGAAGTTAGTAAGAAAATCAAACAGCTTTTGGCCTAATTAATTCAACATCCAAAAAAAAAGAGACAGGATAATCAGGTCTAGAAATTATGTGCAGCAATTGACGGGCATGGTTGGCATGATTCCAAACGAATTTATTGACGAGCTTTTAAATAAAATAGACATCGTTGATGTCATTGAAGAATTTGTACCACTTAAAAAAAGTGGTGCCAACTACATGGCCTGCTGCCCCTTTCACAAAGAAAAATCCCCCTCGTTTTCAGTTAGTCCTGCCAAACAGTTTTATCATTGCTTTGGTTGTGGTGTACATGGATCCGCCATTGGCTTCGTCATGGAATATCAAGGATTGAGCTTTCAGGATGCCGTACAATTTCTGGCAGACCGCATCGGCATGACTGTCCCAAAACAGTCTGGAAATCCCAATCCACATGTACAGAAAGTTCATAAACAGATTCAGCAGACACTAGAGCAAACTACAGCTGCGGCTGCCACCTACTATCAACAACAGCTAAAAACCTCAATGCGTGCACAGCAATATCTACAGCAGCGCGGCCTCAGTGAAGAAATCATCATCCATTATGGCCTTGGCTATGCACCGGACGACTGGCAGGCTCTAGCCAAAGTTTTTCAGCCCTATCCCAGCAATGCATTGGTAAACAGTGGCATGGTTATCGAAAAAGACAGCCGCCATTATGACCGCTTCCGCGATCGCATTATGTTCCCCATACGCAGTACCCGTGGACAAATTATCGGTTTTGGTGCTCGCGTTATTGATGCAAGTGAACCTAAATATCTCAACTCACCTGAAACGCCCCTATTTGATAAAGGGCGGAATCTGTACGGACTATATGAAGCACGCGCTGCAATCAAAGATGCACAGCGAGTACTGGTCGTAGAAGGCTATATGGATGTCGTTGCCTTGGCACAGTATGGTCTAGGATATGCTGTAGCTGCACTTGGCACATCTACCACGGCAGAACACATACATTTGCTGATGCGGCAAAGCGATCATATCTATTTCTGCTTTGACGGTGACACTGCCGGCAAAAAAGCTGCATGGCGAGCATTGGAAAACGCTTTGCCACAATTAAAAGATGACAAAATTTTACACTTTCTTTTTTTACCAGCTGAACATGACCCCGACAGCTATGTACGTAGCTATGGAATAAGCACATTTGAAGATGCACTACTGAACCAAAGCTTGCCACTTTCAGCATACTTCTGGCAAACACTAACTGCACAGATTGACCTTAACACTCAGGAAGGTAAAGCAGAATTGATTAAAACTGCCAGCCCTTTGCTAGCTCAAATCAAGGCACCAGCATTGTCTTTCCTACTGCGCCAAGAACTCAGCCAGAAAGTGGGTATAGATGAACATAATCTAGCTCAGCTATTGGGACAAGAACAACCTAGATCAGCACCTGTCAGACAGAAAAGTTACCGTCTACCACAGAACACTTTCCGACAACCGCCTGTCATGTCACTGGCACAAAAACAGATACGTGCACTATTGATAAATCCGCAATGGGCCGCATTTATAGAACTACCAGAATATCTGGACCTGCACGGCGATTATGCATGCCTCGCTGCGCTGGCTGAACGCATACAAGCCTCCGTAACACCGTTAAACAGCGGAGCTGTGTTGGAACTGATGCGTAATACAGAATTTGAACCCGTCATTCGGCAGATTATCCATGATTATCTGGATTCACCGGATATTTTGCAGCCAGGAAATGAAGATGACTGCACCACGTTCAAACAGGGCATGCAAAAATTACTGGATAGTCTTAAGACCCAGCAGATTGATGCGTTGAAGCGCAAACTCCAGCATGGACGTCTCAGTGCCGACGAAAAACAGTTACTCCTGCTGCTCTTAAGCCCGCCCAAAATGCCGTCAGCTTAGCCTGACGTCTATTTTAACCCCTTGCAGCGCCATAGCTGCTGCAATATATTGAGTAAAATATGGCAAATCCAACACCCAAAAAAACCACTATTGATAGTAGTAAGGAACAAGACGATACCCGTCCGTTAACCGCTGAGGAACAACGTGCACGACTGCGTCAGCTGATTATTCAGGGCAAGGAACGTGGTTACATTACATATGCTGAAATAAATGATGCTTTGCCGGATGAAATGTCGGATGCCGACCAGATTGATAACATTGTTTCGATGATATCTGGTCTTGGGATTCAGGTTACCGAAGAAGCACCTGATGCCGAAAGTCTGCTAATGGGCGATAACACCGCCAACATGACTGACGACGATGCGGTAGCCGAAGCTGAAGCAGCTCTGTCTAATGCAGATAACGAATTTGGACGAACCACCGACCCCGTACGTATGTACATGCGCGAAATGGGTCAGGTAGACCTATTAACGCGTGAAGATGAAATCATCATTGCCAAAAAAATTGAGAATGCCCTGCGCAACATGATTCAGGCCATCTCTGCCTGCCCAGGTTCTGTAGCTGAAATACTGGCTTTGATTGATGCTGTACGCAAAGAAGAAATCAAAGTTGATGAAGTTGTAGAGGCTATTGTCGACCCACATGAAGAACTTCTCGATGAACTGGGTATCGGTATCGACAGCAAAAATGAGGATACTGAGGTAGAGGACGACAATGAAGAGAGTGTTGACGTAGACGATGATTCTGAAGAAAACGAAGAAGAAAACGCTGCGCTAGCAGCATCTGCTAATCTGGAAGAGCTGCGCCAAAAAACGCTAGAACACTTCGATGGAATTCAGAGCCGCTATGAAGCCATGGTTGCCGCACTTCAGGAAAAAGGCAGCAAAGACGCTACCTACCTCAAACTACAAGAGGAAATTGCAGAGCAATTATTACAGGTACGCTTTGCTACCCGCCAGATTGAAAGCCTATGTGAAAACCTGCGCATGCGCGTCAATCAAGTACGTCAGCTGGAACGAGATATTCGCGATATAGCTCTGAATCGTGTGCATATGGAGCGTGATTACTTTATCAAAAGCTTTGCCAATCGCACTACCGATTTGGGCTGGGTAGATGAAGAACTTTCTCTAAACCGCGTCTGGACAGAAGCACTACGTCGTTTCCAGTATGCCATTATTGAAAAGCAAACTGAACTGGCTAATCTGGAAGAGGCCGCTCAGATTTCACTGGATGAGCTGAAACAGATTAACAAAAACATGGTCAAAAGTGAGCAGGAAACCGCTGCTGCCAAGCAAGAAATGATTCAGGCCAACTTGCGTCTGGTAATTTCTATTGCTAAAAAATACACCAATCGTGGTCTGCAATTTCTGGATTTAATTCAGGAAGGCAATATCGGCCTGATGAAAGCCGTGGATAAATTTGAATATCGTCGAGGCTATAAATTCTCCACCTATGCCACCTGGTGGATACGACAGGCTATTACCCGCTCAATTGCAGATCAGGCTCGTACTATTCGCATACCGGTACATATGATTGAAACCATCAACAAAATGAATCGGATATCCCGTCAGTATTTGCAGGAAAACGGAGAAGAGGCCGACTCAGCCAAACTGGCTGAACTGATGGAAATGCCTGAAGATAAAATCCGAAAAATCATGAAAATTGCCAAAGAACCGATTTCTATGGAAACACCAATTGGCGATGATGATGATTCACATCTGGGCGATTTCATTGAAGATGCGAATAACGTTGCACCGGCAGACGCAGCCATGTATTCCAGTCTGCGGGAAGTCACCAAAGATGTACTCGAAAGCCTAACACCGCGCGAAGCCAAAGTTTTGCGGATGCGCTTTGGTATCGACATGAATACAGATCATACACTCGAAGAAGTGGGCAAACAGTTTGATGTTACCCGCGAACGTATTCGTCAAATTGAAGCCAAAGCATTACGCAAACTGCGTCACCCTACCCGCTCTGACCGGCTAAAGAGCTTTCTCGACAGTGACGAAAACAAACAGTAAATTTTTTACTTTTAAAACCAAAATCATCCGCACTCTGCGGATGATTTTTTATGTAAAACCTTGCAATCGTCTGACGTATTAGCTAAAATACGCCTTTCTCGGGTCTGTAGCTCAGGGGTTAGAGCAGGGGACTCATAATCCCTTGGTCGTGGGTTCGAAACCCACTGGACCCACCAAAAAACCTCATATGATTTTGTATCAGCTAGGTATCTAATTTAACAGTGCTGATTTCTTAATTATCTGCTATCTATTTATCAGAGATTTAGTTTATCTATATCTACTATTACTATTTAATCTCAATAAAAAATTAGCACAAAGCTTGAATTTTCATCTCATGAGATTTTTTTACCCAAAAAATCTAAGATATAAATTCAACAACATCAAAATTTTTCACTTTTTGGTTTAAACCTACAATAAAATTATTTCGATTCTGCTTTTAAACAAATGCAACTTTTCACAACCGAGGTTATTCAAAAATAATTAAAATTGAATATTTAATATAGATATTTAACTTTATATTTTTCTGAAATATCCTTTCCTCTCTTTAGCATTTACTGCTTTTTAAAAACAAAATTAAGCGATAAAAAGAATGTTTTTGATTAAATTCAGCCATCTTTAAACCATAATATTTTGATTATTAAAACTGAACATAATGACTAATATAGTTTGATATCCAAATTTAGTTAACGCAAAACATTCTCTGCTACAAATTAGTTGCAAAATTCATACACTTATTTATATATTATTTATTTTTCTTTTTATAGCCTGAATTTCCCGCCAATAGAAGCTCTGGCAACAACCACATTCAAAAAACATAAAATAATATTCCCTATAAATAACAAAACTTTCTATTAACACTTATAAATAGGTTCATAACATTTAGGGTGTATTAAAATAACAAAGTAAAGTTAACCACACTTTTTTTATTTTGAATGTTTTATTCAACATCATAGGTATGTCAAATGATTATATATATGAATATATTAGAATTTTTAATGATTCACACAAAAAATGCTAACAAACTAACTGACACAAACAATTAGCATTAAGTTAACTTTATTTGGATACGATATAACATATCTTCTATAATGAATTAATACTATTTAGTATTAATTCATTATCCAATTACATATATAAGCTTAATTAATTAAATTTTAATCAAGAGTCAAGATTTATTTTATAGAATCTGCAAAACCAAGGAAAACTGATGAATATCATCTACAAATCCAAATGGAGTGAATCTACCAATACATGGGTAGCCTGCTCGGAACTGACACGTGGCAAAACAAAAAATAATTGTACTAAAATCATTTTGGCTGTTGCATTATCCATAGCCAGTTTCGGTGCTTATGCGGCTTGTGACACTGTACCAACTACCGGAGCCGATCCAAATTTAATAGCTTCGGGTTCTGAAAGTGAATGTAATTTAGATGCGAGTAGTTATAATACAATTTCTGCTACTGATGGCGCAAAACTAGTAGGAGAGACAATTAATGCTACAGGTACAATTTCTCGTGCTACCGGATCTAAAAAAACAATTGAATTAAACAATTCATCATCATTAACCGCAAAAAATGTAACAACTGTAAACAAAGCATCAAGTTCATCAGACTCTAACGCTCTTTCACTGGATAAATCTGTAGCTAACATTGAGCAAAATTTGCAAGCAAACTCTTCAGGCACAAGTACAACCGTTATTAAAAATTCTAACGGTTCTACATTAAATGTAGGGGGAAATATAACTGTAACTGATACAGCCAGAACTGTTATTGATGGAATTGAAAATAATAACAGTACAATTATTGCTCAAGGTGACATAACTGTTAATGCACAAAGAAGCACCGGTGGCACAACAGCTATTAATAATGTTAATGGTACAATTTCTGCAAATAATATCATTATTAATCAAAAAGATAGAAATAATGCGATTATACAAACATCTGTTGATAACAACGCCAAAACACCATCAATAAATGTGAATAATAATATTGAAATAAATGCTGGTGAAATATTAGATGAAAATGAGGCTATCCGCGTTGAATCTGGCCAAATAAATGTTGGTGGTGAAACAATTATTTCTATGATAAAAAATAGAGATCAAGTTCAAGAACAAAAGCAAGATCGTCCTGGCCAAGATTTTTCTGCAATTTTTGTATCCAATGGAAAATATAATGCTTCGAAAGGAGCTAATATTACTATTAAAGATGAACTAGATAATTTATACACTGAAATTAAAGGTGTTGTATTAGGTGATAAAGGAGATTTTATAAATAATGGTAGCTTAAAAGTAAATGAAGGTCAGAATACAGTTATTGCTACTGACTCAAGACTTTCAGAAACAGAAACAGCAAATTTTGAGAATAATGAGAATGGTTATACAACTAGTAATACAGATACAGTTCTACACGACTCAAAAGGAATATTAAATATAACTAATAAAGGAGTATTAGAATCTAGTTCACCATCTTCAGAAAATAGTAATGCGGGATCTGTTATAAGAAATAAATCTAGTGGCACACTAAACGTTAATAATTCCGGAGATTTAAACGGTAATATAAATAATGATAGTACCGGTGCTATTATTATTACTAATACAAATAATACTAAAAATGGATCTATTAACAATAATAATAGCGGTAATATTGAAATTAATAATAGTGAATCTGGTAATATTTTTCATAATATTAACAATGCACAAAATGGTACAGTTACTCTCAACAACAATGGCAAATCATCATCTAATAAAATCAACAATACCGGAAATGGTTTGATTAATATTAATAACAATGGTACGGGTGAGATTGATAGTGCGATTAGCAACTCTGCCGCCGGTGCCATTAAGATTGTTAATGATAATGTTCTGGGCGGCACCATTACGAATTCTGGTGATGCGAGCACTACTGCTGCTAATAATATTGATATTACCAATAACAAAAATCTTACTGGTACGGTTATTAATAATGGCAAAGGTAGTATCCATGTTCAGAATACTAAAGTTACTGGCTCAATCACCGGT
>NZ_JAFNPI010000032.1:0-43566 GCF_026535955.1 Snodgrassella sp. B3837 | reverse complement strand
CCGGTAATATCAATAATGGTGGTTCCGGTAGCATTACTTTAGATAATGAAGGTAATTCCAGCAGTAATCAGATTAACAATAACGGTACCGGTTTGATTACTATCAATAATAAAGACACTGGTGTAATTGATAGTGCGATTAGTAACTCTTCCACCGGTGCTATTAAGATTGTTAATGATAATGTTCTGGGCGGCACTATTACGAATACTGGGGCTAAAGGGCTTTCTGATACTAATAATATTAATATTATTAATAACAGAAAAATTACCGGCAATATCACTAACCAAGGAACGGGTAGTATTGAGGTTACCAATAGTACTGATGGTGAGCTAGATGGTGATATTTCTAATGAAAGTTCCGGAATGATTTCTCTGATAAACAACGGAAATATTGATAACAAAGCTACAGGAGTCAGCAGCAGTACCGGAAAAATTAACAATTTGAATAACGGCACTTTAAAGATTACCAATAACAATACTATGAGCAGAGCATTTGATAATAATGGTACCGGTACGCTTATAGTAGAAAATAATGGTCAAATGAATGGAAATAAGATTACTAACAATGATGAAGGTACTATAGAAATTCATAATAATCTGAGTGGTCATCTTGATAGCGAAATTACGAATACCAAAAAAGGTAATATCCAAATTACAAACGATGATGTTTTAGGTGGTTTAATAGCTAATTTGGGTGAACGCAAAGGATCAGATGAAAATAATATTGAGATTATCAATAGAAAGACACTAACAAGTACTATCCGTAACGATGCTTCAGGGGCAATCAAAATCAGCAATGAAAGCTCAGGTAATCTCAGCAGTAATATTATTAATAACCGCTCTGGTAAGATCAGTTTTATCAATCAGGGGGTAAGCTCTCCTGCACAGATTACCAACTCTGGAACTGGTGAAGTTTCGGTCATCAATAATCATATACTTCGAACAGATGTAACTAATGATGCAACTAGTTCCGGTTTGATATCATTTAGTAACACCGCTGATTTTGATGGTAATCTTATCAATGCCAATTCTGGTTCAATTATAGGCGTAAACACTGGAAACTTTACCGGTACCACCAGTAATTCAGGTTTTGCCAAAAACGGAAAAATTGATCTTGATAACCAGGGTATTTGGACAAATACCGGCAATTCTGTGCTTACCAATCTGACAAACAGCAAAGGAACGATTAAATTTCCAGAGATTCCTTCAGTAGATGCTGCTGATAAAGATAAATACCATAGCATAACAGTAAAAGGTGACTATACGGGTGGTGGTCAGATGTACGTTAATACGTTCTGGAATAAGGATGGCACCACTTACAGTGACCGTGTAGACATTGCTGGAAATGTAATCGGGAATAAACCGACAACTGTACATACAGCCAATAAAAATGGAATCTATGGTGATGTAACGCAGAAAGAAATACCTATCCATTCTGCTGTCGTTGTACACGTAGACGGACAAACAACAGGAAGTGACTTTACAGGTAAAGCTCCAACTACAAATGCCGGTGAAGCACAGCTTGAAAAAATCAACACCACCCGTGCGGATGGTTCAGCAGGAACAGATTATGCATGGACTTTAAAAGCTAAGGGCAAAACTGCTCCAGACAAACCCAATCCACCTGAAGTATCCATTTATGCAGAACCGGTATCAGGCTATGTACAAATGCCTACAGCAGATATGGAACTAGGCTTTACTACGATCGGTACATTGCATGAACGTCGTAGTGAAAATCAGACTTACAATATCAACGGTACCAATAATACGGCTCTAGGTGAAGACCAACAGCAAACTTGGGCCAGAGTAGTTGTAAAACATCTGGATAAAGATGGTAAGAAACGTTTGGATACTGCCGGAAATCAGTCTGTTCTTCAAATTGGTCACGATTTTATATTGGATGAAAACGATAAAAATGGTACACGCCGACATGTAGGTGGCTATGTAGCTTATGGTCATAATGAAAATGACTTCCGAGATCAATATCGCGCAGAAAACGGTAGAGTTGTAGATGACCACTACAATGGTAAAGGCCGTACGGATGCTGTAAGTGTTGGTGGCTATGGTACATTCTACGGTATTAATGGTGGCTATGTAGATCTTGTAGGCCAGGTAACTTATCTACGTAATAAATATAGTGCACGCTCTAATGAGTCCGAGCATCAAAATGGCTGGGGTGCAGCATTATCCGCTGAAACTGGAAAATCCTTCATTGTTTATGGTAACAACTGGTTTATCGAACCACAGGCTCAGTTGGTTTATCAGTATTTGTCTCTGGATGATTTTAATGACCGTATTCGCCATGTTGATCAGCACGACCCATCTGCATTGCGCGGTCGTGTAGGTATGCGCTTTGGCTATAACGGTGATGTAACGGATAATTTACCACCTTCATCATTCTATGGCGTTGCGAATATCTGGCATGATTTTGTTAATCCAAAATCTGTTGATATTGGCCGCGATAGCTTGAAAGAAGAATATGCTAAAACCTGGGGAGAGCTCGGTTTGGGTATTCAACTGCCAATTACCAAACAGAGTGATTTTTACGGAGATGTACGTTACGAGAAAAACTTCGGTAGCGACAAACGTAAAGGTTTCAAGGGCACAATGGGTTATAAATATACCTGGTTATAAACCTGTAATTGCAAAATTGACAGTATGATGCAATAAGAGGTTCGCAACAGGACAAAACTGCAAAAGGTTTTGTCCTGTTTTTTTAATTTCAGAAAAAATTTTGGCAGAATAGCTTGACCTTACCTACACGTAAAGGTTTAAGCTATTTATTTTTATAGAGGAATTATCATGAACAGACGTGATTTTCTCAGATATTCCACATTATTAGGAGCAGCAGCCGGCCTGCCATGGCCGGCTTTTGCCAAGGGAAATGCAGCCTTACCGAAGCTGATAATCCCGCCTTTGCTGGACACTGCCAAACAAACTAAAATTCAACTTACGGTACAGCAAGGCCAAAGCCAGTTTGGCAAAAATCTGATTACCACATGGGGCTACAATGGTGCTTTACTTGGGCCTGTAATTCGCTTGTACCGAAACAAACCTGTGCAGATTACAGTACATAACCGTCTTAACGAAGCCACTACAGTACACTGGCATGGAATGGAAATATCAGGTATCGCTGATGGTGGGCCACAAGCAAGCATTGAAGCCGGACAAACACGGCAAATCAACCTTACTTCAATACAACAGGCTGCAACCTGCTGGTATCATCCGCATCCGCATATGCATTCTGGAAAACAAGTAGCCATGGGGCTGGCCGGTATGCTTTTGCTAGAAGATGCCAACAGCACCAGCTTGCCATTACCTAAAAACTGGGGAATAGATGATATTCCGCTGATAATTCAGGATAAAAAATTTGATGAGAATGGGCAGATTGATTATCAGCTTAATGTACTAAGTGCTGCTGTGGGCTGGTTTGGCGATACTCTGCTGTGTAATGGGCAGCTGTATCCTCAACATTATGCGCCACGTGGCTGGCTACGACTGCGTCTGCTCAACGGCTGTAACGCCAGAAGCCTGAATCTGGCATGCAGTGATCACCGGCCGATGTATGTTATTGCCAGTGATGGAGGCTTTCTGCCTGAACCGGTAGCAGTGCAGAATCTGTATATGTTGCCGGCTGAACGTTTTGAAGTACTGATTGATACAAGCAACGCACAGGCATTTGACCTACTGACATTGCCAGTAAAGCAAATGGGAATGAATCTAGCTCCTTTTGATCAGCCCTACCCAATTATCCAAATGGCCACCGTATCTACTCGGAACAACGCCACTTTGCCGGAACAGCTTAACAATAAGCTACCTGCCATCCCTTCTGTAGCTCTTCTCACTAATAGACAATTTAAATTGTCTATGGATTCACAGCTGGACACTCTTGGCATGCAGGCTTTACAGCAACTTTCCGGCGACTCATCCATGCATCAAATGCCTGCAAACCACGGAAATATGGCTGTGATGCATCATAATATGCAGGCAAACATGGCTGATTTAGATTTGATGCATGCAAATCGGATTAACGGACAGACTTTTGATATCCACACACCAGCCTTTAAAGCTAACAAAGGACAGTATGAATGCTGGGAAATATCCGGAGTAGGCGATATGATGCTACACCCCTTCCATATACACGGTACTCAATTCAGGATCTTAAGTGAAAACGGTAAAATTCCGCCAGCTCATCGTGCAGGGTGGAAAGATATAGTCAGTGTAGAAGGTGCTGTAAGCAAAGTATTGGTCAAATTCAACAACCCTGCTCCATCTAGTTTTCCCTACATGGCACATTGTCATATACTCGAACATGAGGATACTGGCATGATGCTAAGTTTTACAGTATGAATCAAATAATAAGTTCAAAAAATGGAACAATTTGTACTAGAGTAGAAACGAAAGAACACACAGCTGATAAATATTATTATATCCTCGCTACTCAGTTGCACATACGAGAATAGATTTATTACTGCTGCGATTTTTTCAACAAGGTTTGTTGAATACTCTCGGAAAGCTGCAGGCAATCCGAAACAATTTTTATTTGGTTAGAATAGAAATATCCCTCAAAACAGCAAATTTTGAGGGATAAATAATAAAAAACAGTTATTGTGGTGCACTGGTGCGAATTAGATAATCAAAAGCACTTAAGGCTGCTTTTGCCCCCTCACCGGCAGCAATAATAATTTGTTTATAAGGTACATTAGTGCAATCACCGGCAGCAAAGACACCGGGTACGCTCGTTTTACCATAGCGGTCAATTGCAATTTCATGCATGGGTTCAGTTAACTCAACGGTACCCTGCAAAAAGCTGGTATTGGGCAGCAGACCAATCTGAACAAAAATACCCTCTAAAGCTAAATGATGAGCTGTATTGGTAGTTCTGTCCTGATAATTCAAACCATTAACCTTACCTTCAGCACCGGTAACTTCAGTTGTCTGGGCATTTAAGATAACTTTTACATTGGGCAAACTGTTTAGTTTATGCTGCAAAACTTCATCTGCACGCATTTTATCGGAAAATTCGAGCAAGGTGACGCTCTTCACCACACCAGCCAGATCAATCGCAGCTTCTACTCCAGAATTACCACCGCCTATTACAGCTACATCTTTACCCTTAAATAACGGGCCATCGCAATGCGGACAATAGGTAACACCTTTAGTTCGGTACTCCTGTTCACCCGGTACATTCATCGAACGCCAGTGAGCACCTGTAGAAAGAATTACTGTACGAGATTTCAGCACAGCACCACTTTCGGTATGTACTTCAATCAGGCCACCTTCAGTTTTAGCCGGTACCAGTGCACTGACTTTTTGCAGATTCATAATATCGACATCATAACTGCGGACATGGCTTTCCAGATCACGAGCAAACCGCGGACCATCTGTTGTCAATACCGAAATATAATTTTCAATCTCAAGCGTATCCAGTACCTGCCCACCAAAACGTTCTGCCACTATTCCTGTACGGATACCCTTACGTGCAGCATATACTCCAGCTGCTGCACCCGCTGGTCCGCCACCAACAATCAACACATCAAAGGGTGCCTTGGCATTCAATTCATTTACAACATCACTGGCGGCATTGCTATCCAGTTTAGCTACTATTTCAGCAAGCTCCATCCGCCCCTGACCAAAGGATTCGCCATTCAGAAAAACAGCCGGCACACCCATAATCTGTTTGGCTTCAATTTCATCCTGAAACAGAGCTCCGTCAATTGCTGTATGCGTGATATTCGGATTAAGAATAGTCATCAGATTCAGCGCCTGAATTACATCTGGACAATTATGACATGTAATTGAATAATAAGTTTCAAAGTGATAGTTGCCTTGCAGATTTTTAATCTGCTGCTGCAAAGATTCTGCTTCTTTAGAAGGATGTCCGCCTACCTGTAATAAGGCCAGCACCAGTGAACTAAACTCATGCCCCATCGGGTTACCGGCAAATATCAGTCCGGTATGTGTACCCGGATTGGTAATTTCAAAACTGGGCTTACGTTCAGACTCACCATCAGTGCGTAAGGTAACTTTATCACTAAGTGCTTCAACATCTTGTAACAGTGCCAGCATGTCGCGAGCACCTGCACTTTCATCCAGAGTTGCTATGATTTCAACCGGTCTGGTTACATATTCTAAATAAGCTTTTAATTGGCTTTTCAGGGTGTCGTCTAACATATTACTGCTCCATTACATTAAAAATAACAATCGATATTCTATTTTTGATAGCCTGTATATTTATTTTACTAAAAAGCCCAGATACCGCAGCCGGTATCCGGACTGAATGGCTGCTAATTAACAGCAGATAAGATGTGTGTGTTTAAGTGCTTAAATTTTACCAACCAGTTCCAAAGAAGGAGCCAGTGTTTTATCGCCTTCTTTCCATTTAGCCGGACATACTTCACCCGGATGAGATGCTACATATTGAGCAGCTTTAACTTTACGTACCAAATCAGATGCTTCACGTCCGATGCCTTCAGCAGTTACTTCCACACTCTGAATGATACCTTGAGGGTCAACCAAGAAAGTAGCACGGTCAGCAGAACCTTGACCTTCGCGCATTACACCAAAATTGGTAGCCAGCGTACCATTACGGTCGCCCAGCATAAAATATTTGATTTTAGCAATAGTATCAGAAGTATCATGCCAAGCTTTATGAGTGAAATGTGTATCGGTAGATACAGAGTAAACTTCCACACCCATTTTTTGCAATTCATCATAATGATCGGCTAGATCACCTAATTCAGTAGGGCAAACAAAAGTAAAGTCAGCTGGGTAGAAAAAGAAAACAGACCATTTACCTTTCACATCAGCATCACTGATATCAACAAATTTACCATTATGAAAAGCAGTGGTATTAAAAGGTTTAATTTCGGTATTTACATTAGCAACCATAAGTATCTCCTTAAAAAAAGGTTGAATTAATTAATGAACGTATAGTACACAAAATTCTTTAATAAATATAATCAAATGATTTTATGTAAGCGATAGTTTTTTTTATTTATAAAAATCAAATATTTGGTTTTTTAACACCTGATAATTATTAAAAAGCATTGAGAAAATCATTATTCAATCCATTCTACTGAGCAGATAATGAAAACTGAAACTAAGACGACTTTTGAAATCATTGTTTCTCTGAGTATTTCATTTACAATTAAAACCAGACTATAATAATTAAATCAAGCCTATATATTTGATTACATATTGAAATCTAAGTTTTGATTTCTATTATTACGGGACAGATTTGACTGTACATCCTAACCAGTCATATGCAGGGGCTGAAACCTATGAAAAGTCATATTCTGCAATTAGCCTTATTCCTAGTAGTTTTAGTATGGTCTGGCTATCAGCCACATGACTATCCCACTTGGGGGCTAGAAGTATTTCCGGCTTTGATAGGTGTTGCAATACTTATATGTACCTATTCCCGTTTCCGCTTCAGTGAATTGATGTACTGGGTCGTACTGATTCATGCATTAATTTTATTGATCGGGGGCCATTACACCTATGCACAGGAACCAGTATTTAATTACCTGCGCAGCTTGCTTGGTTGGTCACGAAATAATTACGATAAATTAGGCCATTTTTTTCAGGGTTTCTCGCCAGCCATTATCGCCAGCGAATTACTCTGGGGCTTGCACATCGTACGCCAACGTAGTTGGGTAGTCTTTCTAAGTGGCTGTGTATGTATGGCTATCAGTGCCATTTATGAGCTATTCGAATGGATGGTAGCAGAAATCAGTAATCAGGAAGCTGTCGCTTTTCTGGGTACACAAGGCGATGTATGGGATACTCAGAAAGATATGCTATGGTGTCTAATCGGCGCCAGCAGCATGCTGATTTATCTCTACTTCAGTAAACATCATTTACAGCCAGAGAACGAAGAAAAAACCTTTCACTCCATGCATCAGAGTAAATAATGTTTATTTATCCTAAAATAGTTTATGCCCTATTTTGTTCAAATAAGAGTACAGAAGCAATATCCACTAATCAAAAAAAGTCAAATATTAACTGATGCACTTTTTTCCAGCTTGATTTTGATTTCTTTGATATCTTCTTCAAAAATCATAATCACACCCAGATAAGCCATACCAAACATCATCGCTGTGATAAATGAACTGGCTATAGCCATAACATTCATCCACACCAAACCCAAAGCAAAAACGATAAAGCATAAAGCAAAAATTGCATTAAAATAAAATTTTACCCGTTTAAATTTTTGTTCTTTATGCGTCAGCTGTTCACTTAAATCCTTACCAACTGCAGCAGATTCAGTAGTTTGGTTCATAAGTTCAAACTCCAGTACATGTAAAGCAGAGGAAATCAATTGTAAAATTTAATTACTTAATGGTACTTATTCTAACCTATATTACTTTTACAATGAAGTATCATTCATTTAAATATGATTTTAAAAACAGGCAATAATATATATTTTACTTCCTCATACTGATGATTAAAAATTGTAATAAAAACAGCCTACAAAAATACTAGTTGCTTGAAATCAAAATGTTTAGTATTAATTGATTTGATTGTGATTGTAAAAAATTTATTAAAAATAAATTTATTTCTGATTGCTTGGATATTTTTGAGTAATTAGAGTGTAACACTTGCTGGAAAAAACATTTGAATATAAAAATCAAAAAAGGCTGAAATTAATCCATTTCAGCCTTTTGCATCTGATAGTCTCAAAAATTAGTAAATAAATTCATTTATTTGACAATTTTTAGCCCTTTTTTCCCGCCAGACTGATTACTTTCAGCAGCCGGATTTTTTTCGGAGCTATTTTCCGTATCAAAAGTCTCTTCGGATGTAGAAATCGATGCTTTTTCATCAGTAAGCGGCTCTAATTCGAAACCCATTCCCTCACCAGTTTCCCGAGCAAACAGACTAATAACATGTCCAACTGGAATCCAGATATCATGTGATATACCGTTGAAACGAGCTGCAAAGCTTACCCACTCATTATCAATATTCAGATTATGCGCTGCCACAGCACCGATATTGAGCACAATCTCATTATCTCGAACATACTGAAGAGGGACTTGGGTTTTATCATTTACCCATGCAACAATGTGCGGTGTATAACCACTGTCCAGCGCCCACTCGTACAGAGCGCGTAGAATGTAAGGTTTAGTACTCAGTTTGCTCATTGTGTTCTCCCTTTATCAAGAATGCTTAACGACGCATGGCCTTCTCTGCCGGTGTTAATGCATCAATGAAAGCTTCACGCTGGAAAATACGTTCTGCATATTTCAGCAAAGGTGCTGCCGATTTTGGCAACTTAATGTCGTAGTGATCCAAACGCCATAACAACGGTGCCAGTGCCACATCAATCATGGAAAAATCATCACCAATAATGTATTTATTCTTGCTAAATGCCGGTGCCAGCATAGTCAGCCCCTGTGTAATGGCTTCGCGGGCTTTATTCATTTCTTTATTACTGGATTCTGGATTTTCCAATACCAGTACATGGCTGAACAGTTCCTTTTCCAGCCGATACAAAACCAGACGGCCGCGGCCGCGCATAACCGGATCTGCCGGCATCAGCTGCGGATGAGGAAAACGTTCATCAATGTATTCATTAATAATATTGGATTCATACAGAATCAGGTCACGCTCCACTAGCACGGGTACCTGATTATAAGGGTTCATCACAGCCAAATCTTCAGGCTTATTGTAAACGTCTACATCTTTTATTTCAAAATCCATGCCCTTTTCATACAGGACAAAGCTGCAACGCTGACTAAACGGGCAGGTAATACCCGCATATAATGTCATCATGATTAATTTCCCAGAATTACCGTATAATATCAATACAGTGTGGTGTCAAAAAATTATCTAATTATAGACAAATGACTCTATTTTTACCAGAAAAATAGCTTAAGTTTATGTTTATTAAAATTTTTTCTAAAAAAACTTACTTCTGTACAACTACAACACCTATGCAGGATTGGGTTCATCAAAAAACTGTTGGTGGATGTTAAACTCTGCTGCCAAAGCCTGTGCCAGAGCCTGAATACCATAGCGTTCAGTTGCATGATGCCCGGCAGCGATAAACACAACACCGCACTCCTGTGCCAGATGGTATTGTGGTTCGGATACTTCACCGGTGATATAAGCATCTACACCTGTATCAATGGCCTGCTGAAAAAAACTTTGACCCCCACCAGTGCACCAGCCCAGTTTACTAATCTGCTGTTGTGGCCTGGTACTTAACAGTAACGGTTTTCGACCAAGATTTTGTGCCAGCTGCTCAGCAAGCTCTACCGGAGTTTGTGGATGAGTCAGAGTGCCGAATTGCAGCAGGTTCTGTTCCCCACCACACCCGTCAAGCTGCCAGCCCAAACGCGACCCCAACTGCACGTTATTACCCCAGCGTTGGTGTGCATCCAGTGGCAAATGATAGCCAGCAAGATTAATATCATGGCATAACAGCGTCTGAATGCGACGTTTTTTCCAGCCTGTAATAACCACATTTTCGTTTTTCCAAAACATACCGTGATGTACCAGTAGCATATCTGCTTGCTGAGCGACGGCAAAATCAATCGCAGCCTGACTGGCAGTGACTGCACAGACGATCCTATTCACCTCATTTTTGCCCTCTATCTGCAGTCCATTGGGGCAAAAATCACGAAACTGGTTAATATCAAGTTGCGTAGCACACCAGTCTAAAATCTCATTTCTATTAGCCATGAATTACCTTATATCAATATGAATACGACTTTTTCTTAATTATATATACTAGATTAAACAATTGATTGAATTAAAACCTAATAGCGCTGGCTGGCTATATTGTTCATTTTATAAATTGTACAAACAAATTTCATGTATTAATTTTTAAAATCATGTTTCGAATAACAATTAAATAAATTTCAATACATAGATCTAAAAATACAATTTAAAAAATTCTTGTTTAAAAGGAAATGTAATGGGGTGCATAAATTTTATTTACTTAATAAGTTAAATAATAGCAGTAGCACAGTGCGAAAAAAAAATACTACTGGATAAACTTACTGTGACAGATACCACAACAATTACTATCTACACCTTTTAAACAGTTACAAAAAACTTGCTCTCATTTTGCCTCAATGTTTTTAAGGAAAAACTACTGATTTAAATTTTTGAGTTTTTTATAAAACAAACATATTAGGAAAGTTCGGATTAAACTAGTATGAAAATACATTTAAAAGCGTATTTATAATTAAAAGAAAACACACTGAACACTGTAATCATTTCCTGCTGCAAATCTGGTAAAACAGTTGACCTGACAATAGTATATAAGTCTACCGGTAATTTCGAAAATTCAAACTTGCATGTACAAGCCAATCTTATACATCATGCAGCATTGACAAAAGCATACATAAAAGCTTATTTCAATTAATACATACAAAGCTTTTTCTAGCATTTAAATGCTTTATATATTATGAGAGCTAATTTATTAATTGAACACAAAATAAACCAATATAAATTGGATATGTATAACTTATATTTAAAAGCCATTAACTGTTATAAATACAGCTAATGGCCTTATTCTTTATAAAAAATTATCTGAAATTATGATTTATTTAACACGTTGATGCAGATTCTGAATGCTGTACACTTGGGTATGAGACAACTGGCTGACACCTTCGCTCATGGCCAGCGCGCCTGCAATAGTAGTATACAGAGGCACGCGCATATTGAGTGCACTGCGGCGGATCGAGTGGCTGTCTTGGATGGATTGCATATCACTGCTAACAGTGTTTACTACCAGTGCAATTTCGCCATTTTTGATGGCATCGACTATATGCGGTCTGCCTTCGGTAACTTTGTTAACTACCTGTACATTAATCCCATGTTGTGCCAGAAAAGCTGCAGTACCGCGCGTGGCACAAAGGCCATAGCCGAGTGACTGAAAATTAGTGGCTACCTGCACGACAGAGGACTTGTCTTCATCCCGTACAGCTAAGAAAACTTTGCCGATGGCCGGCATACGTTCACCAGCACCAAGCTGTGCTTTCAGATAAGCTTCGGCAAAAGTTTCACCTACGCCCATCACTTCACCAGTTGAACGCATTTCTGGCCCCAGAATGGTATCGACACCGGGGAATTTAATGAATGGGAAAACGGCTTCTTTAACTGCATAGAATTCTGGAATAATTTCCTGCGTGAAGCCCTGCTCTGCAAATGATATGCCAGCCATAACCCGTGCACCGATTTTAGCCAGTGGTACGCTGGTGGCTTTGGATACAAAGGGTACGGTACGTGAAGCACGCGGGTTGACTTCTAAAACGTAGACCACATCATCCTGTACCGCAAATTGCACGTTCATCAGCCCAACAACTTTTAATTCTTTAGCCATAGCTGCTGTTTGGCGACGAATTTCATCCTGAATGGCAGGCGACAAAGAATATGGCGGAATGGAGCAGGCAGAATCACCACTATGTACGCCAGCCTGTTCTACGTGCTGCATAATGCCGCCAATTACCACCTGCTTCCCATCGCAGACACAATCTACGTCTACTTCGATGGCATGACTGAGGAAATAATCGAGTAATACCGGACTGTCGTTGGATACCTGCACAGCTTCGCGCATATAGGTTTGTAGTTCGGTAGCTGAATGTACCACCTGCATGGCACGGCCACCAAGTACGTAAGAAGGACGTACCACCAACGGATAACCAACTTCTTCTGCTAGCTGCAATGCTTCGCCTTCAGTACGTGCGGTACGGTTTTCCGGCTGACGCAATTTCAAAGTATACAAAATCTTCTGGAAACGTTCTCTGTCTTCCGCTGCATCAATGGCATCTGCCGAAGTTCCGATGATGTTTACACCATTGGCTACTAGTTCATTCGCCAGTTTAAGGGGCGTTTGACCACCATAATGTACAATCAGGCCGTCTGGTTGCTCAGTATGGCAAATTTCGAGCACATCTTCGAGTGTGAGTGGTTCGAAATACAGACGATCGGAAGTATCGTAATCTGTAGACACAGTTTCAGGATTACAGTTAACCATGATGGTTTCAAAACCAGATTCACGCAAAGCCAAAGCGGCATGCACACAGCAATAATCAAATTCGATACCCTGCCCAATACGGTTTGGTCCACCACCCAGAATCATGATTTTTTTTCGCTGACTCGGCTCAGCCTCACACTCTTCTTCATATGTGGAATACAGATAGGCAGTGTCGGTAGCAAATTCAGCTGCACAGGTATCAACACGTTTGTATACCGGATGGAGCTTCAGCTGATGCCGATGCTGTCGCACACTAGTTTCATCAGAACCCAGCAACTGAGCCAGACGTTTATCTGAAAAACCTTTGCGCTTCAGCCTACGCAAGCTGGCGTAATCAATGTTATCAAGCTTCTGGCCAGATAGTTGCTGCTCTTCTGTAATTAAATCAGCAATTTGAGCCAGAAACCATGGATCAATAGCGCATATCTGCTGGATTTCGGTAAGAGAAAAACCGGCTCGGAAGGCGTCGGCGACATACAGAATACGTTCTGGGCCAGGATTAGCCAATTCACGCTGAATCACTGCCCTATCACTACTGCGGCTGGTAAAACCGCTCAAACCTACTTCTAGACCGCGTAAAGCCTTATGAATAGATTCCTGAAAAGTACGGCCGATGGCCATAACTTCACCTACTGATTTCATCTGAGTAGTCAGACGATCATCTGCTGCAGGAAATTTTTCAAAAGCAAAACGCGGCACTTTGGTCACAACATAATCAATTGCTGGCTCAAAGGAAGCAGGAGTTCGGCCACCGGTGATGTCGTTCTGTAATTCATGCAGGGTATAGCCAACAGCTAATTTGGCAGCAATTTTGGCAATTGGGAAACCCGTGGCTTTAGAAGCGAGCGCTGATGAACGGCTAACACGCGGATTCATTTCAATCACTATCATCTCGCCATTATTCGGATTAATGGCAAACTGGACGTTAGAACCTCCTGTATCGACCCCTATTTCACGTAATACAGCCAACGATGCATCACGCATAAGCTGGTATTCTTTGTCGGTAAGAGTCTGTGCCGGCGCCACAGTAATAGAATCTCCGGTATGGACTCCACATGGATCAAAGTTTTCAATCGAGCAAATGATGATGCAATTGTCGGCACGGTCGCGCACGACTTCCATCTCATACTCTTTCCACCCCAGTACGGACTGTTCGACCAACAGTTCATGTGTAGGTGAAGCATCAAAACCGCGTTCACAGATGCTGATAAATTCATCTTTGTTATAAGCGATACCGCCGCCGCTGCCACCCATAGTGAAAGATGGCCGAATGAGTGCCGGAAATCCCACTTGTGTTTGCGCGTCTAGTGCCTGCTCCATACTGTGGCAGATAAAGGATTTCGGTGTATTCAAACCGATTTTATTCATAGCCTCTTTGAAACGGCCACGGTCTTCTGCTTTATCGATCGCATCCTCTGAAGCACCAATCAACTCTACCTGATATTGTTTCAGGATACCATGGTGCGCTAAGTCTAGCGCACAGTTGAGTGCTGTTTGCCCACCCATGGTTGGCAAGATGGCATCCGGACGTTCTTTTTCGATAATTTTTGCGACCGTTTGCCACATAATGGGCTCTATATAAGTAACATCGGCCATGTCCGGATCGGTCATGATAGTGGCTGGATTGGAGTTCACAAGGATGACTTTATAACCTTCTTCGCGTAATGCTTTGCATGCTTGTGCACCGGAATAGTCAAACTCACATGCCTGACCGATTACAATGGGGCCGGCACCAATAATAAGAATAGATTTTAGGTCTGTGCGCTTGGGCATATTGATACCTTTATCAATGATTATCTGTTTAATTTAGCAGTACGGCAGCATTTTTTACTGATAGAGTGCTTCAGTCTATGCTGGCCATCCATAATTTCAGTGCAAACGCCATAAATAACAGTCCGATGCTGGCTACTGCACCCGCAGCCAGTCGCTGATAATGACGAAACCATTTAACCAATGACAATCCGCTGAAAATAAGCATGCTCAGATAGGTCATACTGCATAGCTGCAGAATGATTGCCAGCAGCAGAAAGCTGATTGCAGGATAAGCGTAATGCGGGTCAACAAACTGGACAAAGAAAGCCAAAAAAAACAGTATGGCTTTCGGATTTAACAAGCTCAACAACAGTGCATGCTGAAATACATAGCGTGCTGATGGCGAGGGTTCCGTACAGGTTGATTCATACAATGATTCTCTGAAAGCCGTGGCAGCCTGCCGACGGTGGTGCCATTGTCTGAGTGCCGAACGTAAAAGCTGACACCCCAAATAAAACAAATACACACCACCAACCAGCTTCAGCAACATAAACAAGACAGGAATGGTTTTAATGATGGACGCTGCACCGGTAGCTGAAAGCAGCATAAGCACGCTGTCGCCTAAAAATATACCGGCGACGGCACAATATGCTGTTCTCACGCCATATTTTCCAGCCATGGCCAAACAATACATTGAATTAGGACCAGGAAGCAAAATGATGGCAACAGCACCAACTATGTACGTTCCCAGCTCAGTAATACCAAACACGGGTGTTCCTGTCTATTTATACTAATTATCAATTTTGTAACGAATGAAATTAAATTATTTGCTCTGTCTGGCTGTCTGCATGTGTTCGATAAAACGGTCAAATAAGTAGGAAACATCATGCGGTCCGGGGCTTGCTTCAGGATGCCCCTGAAAAGAAAACGCCGGCTGGTTAATCAGGCTGATGCCCTGCAGGGAACCATCAAACAATGATTTATGGGTGATGCGAACATTGTCCGGTAAGGTAGCAGCATCTACTTCGAAGCCATGGTTCTGGCTAGTAATCACTACACGCCCTGTATCCATATCCTGTACAGGATGGTTGGCACCATGATGACCAAAAGGCATTTTACGCGTCTGAGCACCCAGTGCCAGGCCAAGAAGCTGATGTCCCAAACAAATACCAAATAGCGGCAGTTTATGAACCAATATCTCTTGCACGGCATTGATAGCATAATCACAGGGCTCTGGGTCGCCGGGGCCATTAGAGAGAAATACGCCATCCGGATTCAACGCCAGCACCTCTGCTGCCGGTGTGGTTGCAGGTACAACAGTTAATCGGCATCCACGTTCACTCAACATGCGCAGGATATTAGTTTTAACCCCAAAATCATAAGCAACCACATGAAACTTAGCTGCCGGCGGCTGTGTAAAACCCTGTCCAAGCTGCCATTCTCCCTGTGTAAATTCATACTGAGTAGTGCAGCTTACTTGTTGCGCTAAATCTTTACCTGCCATGCTGCCGAAAGTTCGTGCTAGCTCCAGTGCTTGGTCAATGCTGGTATCATTACCAGTTATAATACAGCCGGCTTGAGTACCTTTATCACGCAGCATACGAGTAAGACGACGTGTATCAATATCGGCAATTGCCACAGTGTTATGACGTTTTAAATAATCAGCCAAACTTTCTTCAGCACGGAAATTACTGTGCAGAAGAGGTAAATCACGAACAATCAAACCAGCAGCATAAATTTGTTTGCTTTCTGTATCTTCACTGTTCACACCGGTATTACCAATATGCGGATAAGTGAGCGTTACCATCTGCTGAGTATAAGACGGGTCAGTGAGAATTTCCTGATAGCCAGTCATGCTGGTGTTGAAGACAACTTCACCAACTGCCTGCCCTGCTGCACCAATGCTGACACCATGAAATACGGAACCATCAGCCAACACCAAAATTGCGTTTGTAGTCATGGATGAGTCCTTTGGTTTAATCAGACTGTTGCCATAGCGACAGTCAGTTTTTATGGGTAATGAATTGTGCTTTCCTTTACCATTTGCAGGCAAAAAAAAACACGCCACTTCACGCAAAAATACGTGAGCTACGTGCTTGAATATGACAGCAGAATCTGCTTCTTACACTGCCATGAAAGCAATGCATTTTAGCTAATCCTTCCTGCTTTGGCAATGCAGGTATCAATAATAAAAGAGAAAATATTTATTAAGTTGCCGGACAGCCCGAAAGCTGTCCTTTACACGAGTATCAAATCTTACAACAATTTGTCAGCGAACATGGTAATTCGGAGCTTCTTTGGTAATCTGTACATCATGTACATGCGATTCGCTCATACCAGCAGCGGTAATTTCCACAAATTCCGCTTTCTCATGCATATCATGAATAGTTTTACATCCTAGATAACCCATGCTTGAACGTAATCCACCTACCAATTGATGGATAATCTGGCTGATAGGCCCTTTATAAGGAACTCGCCCTTCTATACCTTCCGGCACATATTTGTCTGCACTGGATACATTATCTTGAAAATAGCGGTCAGAAGAACCCTGACTCATAGCACCCATTGAACCCATACCGCGGTAAGATTTATAAGAGCGTCCTTGATACAGCTCTATCTCACCAGGGGCTTCTTCAGTACCGGCAAACATACCACCAAGCATCACAGACGATGCTCCAGCAGCTAGAGCTTTGGCCAAATCACCAGAAAAACGGATACCACCATCAGCAATTAGCGGCACTCCCGTTCCGGCCAGCGCAGTGGCCACATTATGAATAGCAGTCAATTGCGGCACACCCACACCGGCTACAATGCGTGTGGTACAGATAGAACCGGGGCCGATACCTACTTTTACTGCATCCGCTCCTGCTGCCACGAGATCGCGTGCAGCGGCAGCGGTGGCAATATTACCACCGATAACATCTACTTCTGGATAATGCTCTTTTACCCAGCGTACACGCTCAATCACACCTTGGCTGTGTCCATGGGCAGTATCCACCACCAGTACATCAACACCAGCCTGTACCAGAGCTGCTACGCGCTCTTCTGTATCATGACCTACGCCTACAGCCGCACCGACACGCAAACGGCCTTCACTGTCTTTATTGGCATTAGGAAAAGCAGTATTTTTCAGAATATCTTTAACAGTAATCAGACCTTTTAATTCCCAGTCAGCATTAACCACCAGTACACGTTCGATTTTATGCGTATGCATTAGTTCACGTGCATCATTGATGCTGGTGGTTTCACTGACTGTAACCAGACGCTCACGCGGTGTCATGATGCTGGCTACTTTTTGTTGTAGATTGCGTTCAAAGCGCAAATCACGGTTGGTGACCAGTCCGACTACTTTACCGTTTTCCAATACCGGTAAGCTAGATACTTTATATTTGCGACCAGGGCCGATTAAATCCCCTATCAACGTGTCTGGACTGATAGTAACAGGGTCTTTAACCACGCCACTTTCATAACGTTTTACATTAGCAACAGCGCGTGCCTGCCGTTCCGGGCTCATGTTTTTATGAATAATGCCAATTCCGCCTTCCTGTGCCATAGAAATAGCCAGTTTAGCTTCTGTTACCGTATCCATTGCCGCAGAAACAAGTGGCAGATTCAGGCTAATATGACGGGTAAGAGGGGTTTTAAGTATAACGTCGCGCGGCAGTACTTCAGAATGAGCAGGTACGAGTAGCACGTCGTCAAAAGTGTAAGCTTTTTCGACTATACGCATTTTAGGGCTTCTTTATTTGAAGAAAGAGGAAGATTCAGATGGAAGAACTGGCGTGCAATTCTAACAAATCCGCGACATACTGGCAAAATATACTTTTACACATTCTGTACAATCTGGTGTATTGGTAATCAAAAAGTTTTTTTATCGTATAATAGTCAAAACATATATTTTCAAACGCGAAGGAAAAGTAAACATGCGTCACAAAATACTGAAAATGTCACTGGCAGTAGTACTGATGGGCAGCACGATTATGGCAGGTGCGGTAGAAGTTTACACCTGGCGTGATAAGAAAGGCGTAAATGAATATTCAGACGCACCAGTACAACTGACTCCGGCCAAAACCCAGCGTTTTAATGTACGCACACAAGTTGTCACCCCGCTGGCTGCACCGCAGCCCAGCGCTCAGGCTGGTTCGGACACCCTAACTGAGCAACAAGCACAACTGAACCGCAAAATTGAAGAACAAAATAAAAAGACCGATGAACAGAATAAGAGAATTGAAGCACAAAATAAGAAAAACCGTGAATCTGCCTGTAAAACAGCACAGATGAATCGCAAAATGGCCGACAGCCTACGTACCAATAACCGCGATGCGCTGATTCAGCGATATGATGAAGATGTGCGGCTGAATTGTAATTAATTTTTTACTCTTGACTATTTCACTCATCATCCATAAGTTGTGTATGCAGCTTATGGACTTTTTTTATGGCTGCACAGTTGCTAACCTGAACGAATCACCACCATGACCGATATTGCTGACACTTCATCCAGCTCTGAAGATAAAAATAAATTTGATATAGCCCTGTTTCTAAAAAACCTGCCATTGGTGCCGGGGGTATATCGCATGTTGGATATTCATGACAAAGTATTATATGTTGGCAAAGCAGTAAATTTGAAACGCCGCGTGAGCAGTTATTTTCAAAAAACCGACCTGTCACCGCGAATTCAGCTAATGGTAAAACAGGTAGCACGAATAGAGGTCACGGCCACTCATTCGGAAACCGAAGCATTGATACTGGAAAATAATTTTATCAAGGCTTTGTCTCCCAAATATAATATTTTATTCCGCGATGATAAAAGCTACCCCTACCTGATGCTTACCGGTCACCGTTTTCCGCAGATGGCTTATTATCGCGGTAATCTGAAAAAACCAAACCAATACTTCGGTCCCTATCCGAATGGCTACGCGGTCAGAAACAGTATCCAAACTTTGCAAAAGGTTTTCAGGCTGCGCACCTGTGAAGATAGCGTATTTGAACATCGTGACCGTGCTTGTCTTCTGTATCAAATCAAACGATGCTCCGGCCCCTGTGTCGGCCATATCAGTGTAGAAGACTACCAGAGTAGCGTTAAAGCTGCTGTTAGTTTTTTACAAGGCAAGACCCGAGAATTAACAGCCACACTACATGAAAAAATGCAGCAGGCTGCTCAGCAACTGGATTTCGAAACAGCGGCGCAAGTACGAGATCAAATTCAAGCATTAGGGCTGATGCAATCCCAGCAATTTATTGACAGCAAGCAAGCTAATCAGAATGATATTGATATACTTGCACTATCTGAAGAAAACGATATTGTTTGTATCCATTGGGTAAGTATCCGCGGTGGCCGTCATGTTGGGGATAAAAATTTTTTCCCAGATACACGCTTCCGTGTCACTGAAAAGCTCAATCATTACGGTGAAGCTTTTGTGGCTCAACATTATTTAGGTAAAAACAAACCAGATATTATAATCAGTAACTTTCAATTACCTAAAAGTTTATGTGATGCACTGAATGCAGAAAACAGCCGGCAAATTCAGTTTATACATAATACTGTCGGAGAAAGACGTATTTGGTTGCAGATGGCAGAACGTAATGCACAAATGGCCATTGAACAATATCGATTGCAACAACATAGCCAACAACACCGTATTGAAGCACTGGCACAATTACTGGATATTGATGCAGAAAGTCTGAATCGCATTGAATGTTTTGATATCAGCCATACACAGGGGGAAGCTACAATTGCATCTTGTGTAGTATATGAGGATGAGGCTATGCAGCCAGCTAAATACCGCCGCTATAATATTACTACAGCAAAAGCCGGTGATGATTATGCAGCTATGCGAGAAGTATTAACCCGTCGCTATGGACGGCTGGCTGATAATGATGACAGCATTGGCACTTGGCCAGATTTAGTATTGATTGATGGCGGTAAAGGTCAGGTACATATGGCTCTAGATGTGTGGCAAGAACTGGGTATTCATATTCCGATTGTAGGTATCGCCAAAGGTCCGGAACGCAAAGCCGGTCTCGAAGAACTTATTATTCCACATCAACAGCGCAATATCCGTGTGGAACCACATAATCCAGCACTTCATTTATTGCAGACAGTACGTGACGAGTCACATCGTTTTGCCATCACTGGCCATCGCCAGAAACGAGCCAAAGCCAGAGTCACTTCTTCACTAAACAATATTCCTGGTATCGGCAGCAAACGCAGACAAGCCCTTTTAACAAGGTTTGGTGGGTTGCGTGGCGTAGTAGCTGCAAGCGTGCATGACTTAAGCCAAACAGAAGGAATCAGTCAGGCACTGGCTGAAAAAATATATGCTGCCCTACATTAATACAAACATATAAATAGTATAGATTTATATTACATAAATAATTAAGTACTTTTTAATTAACAGCCTAATATAGAAATATTGCAAAACACAGAAACCATTACTGGTCAGCAATTTAAATTTATTATCTCATCCGTTATCCATATTGCTTGGTTAGATATGAATAAAATAGTTTCTGTGTCTTTCTGCATCATGTGATTGATTGCTTATGTATCTTTAATTATTGCTGATATACAGTCGAGAATATTTGCAAATTAGCCAATTTTCAAAAATTATAATAATGCATATAAATCCTGAATCAATACCAGCATTTATCCTAAAATATTATCTAATAAATGCTATTAAGCAATCAAAATGATTACTAGCTTAAACAAAAAATCACTTCGTTGTATGGAAGTGATTTGTGTGAACTAAATGTATAGATTCAAAAGAAAAGATATTTTAAATACCCACTTTGCCTTCTTCATCTCTTTTCTTAAATACTTCTTTAGCTACATTAACTGCATTCAGTACTCTAGGAAAACCCACATATGGTAAAGCCTGAATGAAGGTTTCAATGATTTCTTCTCGAGTCAGACCCACATTCAAAGAACTATTGATGTGAAAGTGCAATTGCGGTACTGTATCGCCTTGCGTAAGCAAGCTAGTGATAGTAATCATTTCTCTTTGTTTTAAATCCAGAACCCCACGTTCATAGATGTCACCAAAAGCAAATTCAATGATATATTTACCCACATCTTCATACAGACCTGCTAATGAATCAATTACAGCCTGACCACCAACTTCGTCCACTTTTGCCAGATTTTTTAAACCTGTTTCAAAACGATTTAATTCTGCCATTTTGTTTCCCTTTTAAGTTTTGATTACAGATTTAGGATAAATGCTGGAGTTCACTCCACGTCAACACCATTTTTTTAGTAATTTAAATATTTCAAAATATAATAGCGATTACATAAAGTAATTAAAATATAGATAGCTAATATGCAATATTCAATTGGTCAATTTTCAAGAATGTGTGGTCTATCCATAGATACACTTCGCTTTTACGAAAAACAAGGATTAATATTTTCAACTAGAGATCAAAATAATCGCCGTGTATATACGGAAAAAGATATTGATTGGGTGAAGTTTATCCTCAGACTGAAAAAAACTGATATGAGTATAAAAAAAATGCAGGAATATGCCAGGTTGCGCTATCAGGGAAATAAAACTATACCACAAAGAATAGTTCTACTTTTTGAGCAATTGGATTCTTTACATCAGGAACAGGATAAGCTTAATGAAAACATTAAATTTATCGAACATAAAATTCAAAGTTATCTCGAGGTAACCAAATAAATAAAACTAAGACTGTAAATTCATAATTTTAAAGCATTGATTATTCATTAAATAAAACTGCTACTACAAATGGAAGTTAAACAAATGCGTTAACTTCCCAACTAAGGAGGATACTTTATTAAAAATGATACTGTATATCCAGAATAGCAGATAATATCTATGCATATATTATAAAATAATGATCCATTATTTTGGTGCCTGTCTGGAAATGTTAAAAGCTTATAAAATAGTCAGATGCGGATTGCTGGCCGTAATGGTCAGGTACATATGCCACTGATGAGGGGCAGAAACTCTGTATATAAATTTTGATTGTCAGCCTTTTTATAAGGTATCCAAAAGTAAAACCACTTTGCCAGGATATTTACACATCAACAGTACAATATCCACGATGAATTGCGCTATACGACTCTACAAGTATATTACAGACAATGCATAAAAATTTTATCGAATATTCGCCATCGCCTAAACGAGCTAAACTCAAGTCGCTTTTCCAAAACAATATTCCCATTTTGGCAACAAGACTAGCAAGTAAAGTTGCTACATTTTGGCGGTTTATTTAGAGTATGTATCCAGTGTACAAGATTGAAGCTAGACAGAGATGGCAACAGGCATTAGCTGATCATTTTATATATCTTTACATTAAAATATATTTGCAAATATAATTATTTTTCTAGTTATATTCTTAATAGATAATTATGCCCAAAAATATATTGGCCTTTTTTAACAAAGGAAAACTAGCAAAACAATTACTGATTTTAGTTGCTAGTTATACTTTTTTTATTATTGGTTTATTGGGATGGTATTTTTTCGATACTTGTGATCAGGCCGGCTCTTGTGCGTTTATTGCTATATGCGCACTAATATGTTTTTTTGTCTACCTCATTATTATTAATGTCAGTACTTTCAAAGCTATTTTTTTTCAATCAGAGATGAATCCATCGCCCACTTTAAAAACATTGTCTGTGTGTCTGATTCTGTCTGTCATCCTGCTCTTCACATCTTGGTATGGTGGAAAATATCTAATAATCAGGTCAGGTTTTGAAATCAGCCCAGATTCATTAATAATATTTGTTTTTACAGCAATCCTGTTCTTTTTCTTATGCGCTAGTATCAGTTCTTTTATGCTGATTCTGGCCAAACTTGCTAATACTATTTATCAGCACATTACACATAAATGTCTGCCTCACTAAACTAAAACATACAGCCTGCCAAATTTTATTTGTTACAAACAAACCTATAGTTAATCAACAATCAACATACTTTATAATTCTTATAGTATATTGCATTAAGACAATATACTGAATATAAACCTTTAATGCATAATATTAAAAATTTAATGCTAAATAATTTGAAATTATAATATTTTATATTAGATATTGCTTAATATAATTTTAGTTATATAATGTATTACCTTTTCTTGAAAACATAACTTCAGACTTGTTTGAATCCAGAGAAGGGAAAACAAATTACAAAGGAGAAAATAGAATGTATTCTATTGATTACAATAGTTACCGCTCTGTTGGCGGTTTTAACCAGCGCGTACGCTTTCTAGTATTACACTATACGGCAGAAAATTTTGCAGATTCTGTGAAATCTTTGAGTGGCTCAGCTACCAGTATTCATTATCTCATACCTGATGATACTGAACTCAGCTATCAAGCAGCAGGTTTTAATGAAATGCGGATTTTTAATCTAGTCTCAGAAACAGACCGTGCATGGCATGCTGGAGTTAGTAGCTGGCAAGGACGTAATAATCTTAACGATACATCAATTGGGATCGAAATAGTTAATTTAGCTACTGATAATAACGGCATTTTTACTTTTCCACCTTATAAGCTCAATCAGTTTAAAGCGATTAAAGAGCTTTGTTTGAACATTCTGCAGCGTTATCCGGATATCAGTCCGACGAATGTTGTTGGTCACTCCGATATTGCACCTCAACGTAAAAGCGACCCCGGGGCAGCTTTCCCATGGAAAGAACTGTACGAAGCCGGTATAGGCGCATGGTACGAGACAAAAACAAAATTACATTTCGAAACTCGGTTCAGAAAACAAGGTATTCCAGACAATTCAGAAGTATTAAAACAGTTAAGCCGCTATGGCTATGATATTACCGGAGCAGATACCAATGCAGAACAGTTCAGTAAGTTAATCCGAGCTTTCCAGCTTCACTTTCGCCCAAAAAAATATGACGGAAAACTAGACTGTGAAACAGCAGCTATTTTATATGCACTGGTAAATAAGTATTTACCTGCACAATAAGCCATTGCTGTATAGAAAAAAACGTTAAAAGCAATTATTTTTATTCCACGAACCGCTAGGTATGGTTCGTGGTTTTTTTAATAATTCTGCAACTTTTCTAAATTTTAATCCCTACTTTACAAGCGTGTTACCGATAATACGCCTTTAACATCACTTAAACTGCTCAACACGCGCGGTAAATCATTTACCTGATGTACTTCAACAGTAAAACGCAACTGAGCTTCAAGATCCCGTGAAAGGGTTTGTACAGCGGTAACATTAAGACGGTTCCGTGCCAGTGTTTCTGAAATATCACGCAGTAGCCCACTGCGATCACGTGCACGAATTTCAATATCGATAGCAAAGACCTGATTAGCTGAATCATTGGCCCAAGAAGCAGGTAATACCTTATCAGGTGAAATTTGCGCCAGATACTGAAATGAAGAGCAGTTACTGCGATGAATGGAGATACCTCGTTCACGAGTCACGAAACCGATAATGTCATCTCCAAAGGCTGGTTTGCAGCATTTGGCGAGTGTGGTATAGAGACCGGCCTCACCATCCACCAGCACACCACCGAAATTGTTTTTAATTTTACTGCGTTTGACCAGATGGTTTTCTGTAACCGGTGTTTCCGGTTTTTCCATCATGGTATCAACCGCTTTCTGAATCATGCGGCCGGAAACCTCTCCATGCCCCATAGCCAGATATAAATCATCTACACTGCTAAATCCAAGCGCTTCCGCCAATTTGTGCGTGTTGGGCTGTACCTGTAGTTTAACCAGCTGCTTTTCCAGTGCTGTACGACCGGATTCGCGTATCGATTCTCCATTCTGCTGACGGATAAACGCCCTGATTTTGCTAATAGCTTTATTGCTCTTCACCCATCCGTCATGCAACCAGTTTACAGAGGGCTTACCTTCACGTGCAGTGATGATTTCCACGCGTTGGCCATTTTCAAGCGGTGTGGATAAAGGCACAATCTGTCCGTCCACTTTTGCGCCCCGGCAGCGATTACCGATATCAGTATGCAAAGCATAGGCAAAATCAATCGGGGTAGCACCGGCAGGTAAAGAAAATACTTTGCCATGCGGCGACAGCACATAAATGGTATCGTTAAAGAGTTCTGTCTGAAATGCACGAGACAAGTCTTCACGATCGTTGCCGTTTTCGGCTAAATTTTCACGCCAATCGAGTAGCTGACGCAGCCAGGCAATTTTGTGCTCGTAAGCCTCATTGCCTTTACCACCCTCTTTATAGCGCCAGTGTGCAGCCACGCCGAATTCGGCATAGCGGTGCATATCAAAAGTACGTATCTGGATTTCCACCCCTTTGTCTTCCGGCCCCACCACAACAGTATGCAGGCTCTGATAATCATTGGGTTTGGGATGGGCAATATAATCGTCAAACTCGCCCGGAATAGGCTGCCACAGGCTGTGTACGATACCCAGCGTTGCATAACAGTCGGCTACAGTATCGACAAGAATACGCACAGCACGAATATCATACAATCCGTCAAAACTTAGTTTCTTCTTTACCATTTTGCGGTAAATAGAATAGATATGTTTCGGCCGGCCCGCTACTTCAAAATGCATATTCAGGCGACTAAGCTGTTGTTTAAGGGTATCTACAAAGTGCTCAATATAATCCAGCCGCTCAGTGCGCTTTTCATCTAGCAAACGTGCAATTTTTTTGTATTCGTCTGGATTCTGATAACGGAAACTTAAATCCTCAAGCTGCCATTTCAGTTGCCATACACCAAGCCGATTGGCCAGTGGAGCAAATACGGTCATGGTCTCCTTGGCCACAGCCTTTTTCAACGCTTCATCGGTTACCTTGCTCAGATAATTCATGGTCTGCGCACGCATTGCCAGCTTAATCAGCACCACGCGAATATCAGATACCATTGCAAGCAGCATCTGGCGCATGGCTTCTGCCTGCTGCTGGCGCTCTTCCGTTGTAGCCAGCGGGCTGATACTGACAAAATAGGTTAGCTTCTGCACCTGATACAAACCAGCCACCAGTTGCATTACACTCTCACCACACTGCTCTTTTACGATGGTTTTCCAGTCAGTCACGTAGTTGGGCAGGCAACTCAGTAAAGTAGCGGCCACTGCATCGGCCATTAAATCCATATCCGCTACGCTTTTGGCGGCTATCATCAGATTGCTGCACAAGTTTTCGCCACAAAAGGTAACTGCATTCTGCGGATACCCACTATCCATCAAAGCCTGAGCATGCCGTAGCATTGTCGCCATAGCTGGAGGCAAAGTGGCAATATATTCATCTAACCAAACACATGGCGCATGGGCGGGTGTGGCGAGAAGAGTATCAGGCGTGCTAACCATGTTATCAACCTGTTGATTTGTGTAAATTATGCTGGCAATTGTACCAAAAGCCACAAGTTTCTGCTTCAGTATGGGCTGTAGAAAAACTCGAATAGTGATATTATGCGCACCTTTCGCATACACTATATGCAGATAACCTCGCTCGTCCTGCGTTTATAGCTTTCGCATATAGTCTTTATTTTTAAAGGATTTATAATGCAGACTCACCCTGAAGTCATAGGTGTTGAAGCGCTGGCTGCAAAAATTCGCAAAATTCCAAACTGGCCGCAGGAAGGAATTTTATTTCATGACATTACACCGGTATTGCAAAGTCCGCAGTATTTCCGCCTACTGGTTGATTTAATGGTCTATCGTTATATGGATCAGAAAATTGATGTAGTAGCCGGTCTGGATGCACGAGGATTTATTATCGGTGCAGCATTAGCTTACCAGCTTAATGTTGGGTTTGTTCCCATCAGAAAAAAAGGCAAATTACCTTTCACAACGATTGCTGAAAGTTATGAGCTGGAATACGGCCATGCTACTATCGAAATGCATACAGATGCTGTAAAACCCGGTACTCGAGTACTGCTGGTTGATGATCTGGTAGCTACCGGCGGCACCATGACTGCAGGTGCCAAACTCATTCGCAAACTAGGTGCAGAAGTTGTTGAGGCTGCAGCCATAATCGAATTCACTGATTTACCTGGTGGAAAAAGAATCCGCAATGAGGGTGTTCCTTTATTTACCCTGTATCAGAATTCAGGTTCTGTGGAGCAATAAATTTTTAAGCCAGTTTTACTGAGATGCAAAAAAGCAGAGATAAATATCTCTGCTTTTTTATTGATATATGATCAATCAGTTAATCTCAAGTACAGGCATAGTTTTTACTAATTCATCCACCGCTTTAACCTGAGCCAAAAATGGTTCCAGCATGTCTAGCGGCAAGGCACTCGGACCATCACAACGTGCTTTATCTGGATCAGGATGAGCTTCAAGAAATAATCCAGCCAGCCGTGTGGCCATACCGGCCAGAGCCAAATCCAGCACTTGACTGCGACGACCACCAGAAGCAGCTGCATCTGCCTGCCGTTGCTGCAACGCATGGGTAACATCAAATATAATCGGCAGATCGGCACAGACTTTTTTCATCACCCCAAAGCCAAGCATATCTACCACCAGATTGTCATAACCGAAGTTGCTGCCTCGTTCACACAGGATCAGCTGCTGATTGCCCGCTTCGTAGAATTTATCAACAATATTCTTCATCTGGTGCGGACTCAAAAACTGCGGCTTTTTGATATTCACCACTTTACCCGTCTGCGCCAGTGCCACCACCAAATCAGTCTGGCGAGCAAGAAAAGCCGGCAACTGCAAAACATCTGCCACTTCTGCTACCGGTGCAGCCTGATACGGTTCATGTACATCCGTAATTACTGGAACACCAAATTCTTGTTTTACCGCGGTAAAAATTTTCATACCTTCATCCAAACCCACACCACGGTAGGAATGAATCGAAGAACGATTGGCTTTATCAAATGATGCCTTGAACACCAGCGGAATGCCCAGTTTCCGAGTTACCTCAACATAATGCGCACAAGTACGTAAAGTCAAATCCAGATTTTCCAGTACATTCAGGCCACCAAACAGCACCAGTGGCAAATCATTGGCTACTGAAATATTACCAACATGAACAATCTTGGTCACAATCAATCCTCACTCAGGTTCCGGTACGTGGACATCAGTGCCCAGACCAACATAAACCCGCATTCTACAAAATAGTTTGCTCAGCGTCCAAATCTCATTAACCGCGATAATCATTAACTGAATTCAAAATTAAAATACAAAAATAATGTTAATTTTACGTTTTCATAACATCACCACCGTTTTCAGTATAGGTTTGACTACTATTTTCGCGCTACAATAGCTAAAATAACCGGCCAGTAATCACCCGACATACCTTTTATCTTTAGAAAACGCCGCACTAAACATAACCCTACAGGATTAATCTTGATATATATCTCGCAGAAACGCCTGCACGGGCTGCTACAGAGTATATTGCTCACCACCCTTACCTCAATGGTATGGGCGGCCAGTCTGCCAGCAGACAGCGATGATATAGAAGACGACATTCCACCACCGAAAACTGGCTTACTGCACCGATTACTGCATCCGCACCAGTATCGCGAAGAACACAAGCATCAACCGCCGAAAATTCCGCGGGTACCTGTCACTATTGATGTCAATAATTCTGCGCTGCAAAAATTAATTACAGACCATCTGCCACTGATTACTCAGCAATTGATCGAAGACCTTGATGATGAGCAGCTTGGATTCTTGGCGGAGGAAGCACCTCAGCAAACGCAGACCATGCTTGAAACAGAGGGATATTTCAATGCAAAAGTCAATCTCGAAAAACAAAGAGATGGCTATCTGATACATATCGACCCTGGCCCCCGTACTCAAATTGAAAATGTCAATATTTCGTTGAGCGGCAACGTTACAGCAGATGACGACCTGACCAATTACTACAAAAGCGCCGTTGACAACTGGGTACTACCAGTTGGTGACCCTTTTACTCAGAGCAACTGGTCAGCCAGCAAATCTTCGGTACTCTCCGCCATCGTGCGTAAAAAATATCCATTGGCCACCATCAGTGCCAGCAGCGCCACTATTGATCCGCAAAAAAATTTGGCTGACCTTTCACTTACTGTAGACAGCAAACAGCCTATCTATTTCGGCGATATACAGGTAAGCGGCAACGAACGCTATCCGGTCTCTATTGTTACCGGAATGGCCGGTTTCGGCTCCGGATCACCTTATGATCTGGACAAACTGCTTGATTATCAACAAGCGTTGGAACAAGACAGCCATTATGGCAATGCCGTGGTCAGTGCCGATTTTGACCACATGGTAAATGACCATGTACCTGTACTGGTAAAAGTAAGCGAAATGCGTCGTCAGAAACTGACCTTTGGTTTACGTTACGACACCAAAAATGGTCCCGGCTTCCGCGGTGGCTATGACCATTACAATGTGTTCCATAAAGGCTTTGTCGGCTCCACCTTGCTAGATACCGACCGCTACGAAACCACCTTTGGTTTTGGCCTGAGCCAGCCGCGCAACAGCCGTGGCCATTACTGGACCAGTAATCTCAACTATACCTACTCTACCGTACAGCATCTGGAAAGCCGTGCCCTGTCTAGCGGCATCTGGAAAGTACGAGATCGCAACGGCATAGACTCCCGTATTGGCGTTGAATATATTACTGAAAGCAGCAAAATCGAAGATGGTCCTGAGCTTGGTCATAGCTATGCCACTATGCTTACCGCTTCTTGGAAGCGTCAGAATATTCAGACCCAGCTAAGGCCAGCCAATGGCTATTATCTGGAAGGGAAAATCGGCACAACGCTGGGAAAACTATTGGCATCCGCTTCCATGCAGCGGGTAACGGCCAGCGGTGGCTATTACTACACACCGGAAAACAAAAAATACGGCACCTGGGTGCTACGCAGTCAAATTGGCTATGTGCATACCGGTGATGCTGTCAATGTCCCTTCCATTCTCATGTTTCGTGCCGGTGGTGCCGGCAGCGTTAGAGGCTATGAGCTCGATAGCATTGGTATCAAAAGCTCACATAATTCCGTATTACCCAACCGTACACTGGCCGTAGCCAGCGTGGAATACCAAATTCCGGTGTACAAAGATTTTGCTCTGGCTCTATTTCACGATGCCGGTTCAGTGTCCAAAAATTTCAGCGACATGCAATGGCGTCATGGCTCTGGTTTAGGCGTACGCTGGTTTAGCCCCGTCGCCCCCTTTGCCTTCGATATCGCCTACGGCCATCATGATAAAAAATGGCGCTGGTCTATCAGTTTGGGAACAAAATTCTAATGGCTGAAACCATACTTCACTCAGGCGAAACTTCAGCCAAACCCGCAACCACTCCACAGCCACCGCGCAGGCCACGTTGGAAAAGCTGGCTAAAAGCCAGCCTATTCACCCTGCTTGGCCTCATAATCATCATCATCGCCTTAATGTGCTGGCTGGCCGGCACCGAATCCGGTCTTCGCTTCAGCGTTCATACCGTACCTAAATGGTTTGGTGTACACATCAGCACCCAAAAACTGAACGGCACAATTTGGCAAGGCTTTGCCGGTTCAGACATCCATGTCAGCCATCGCGATTTTGATTTAACCATTGATAAACTCCAGCTAAACTGGAACAACCGCGAATTATGGCAACGACGATTTCACGTGCAGCTGCTGGATGTTGGCAAAATCAACTACACCGACCACAGCGTCCCCACACCGAAACCAGTTCCCACACTGCCCAATAGCATCAATCTGCCTTTACAAATTCAAATTGATAGCATCCAGCTTGGCAGCTTCACCCTCGGCAAAAAACAGACTCCGGTTTTGCTTAATAGTCAGGCCAGCTATACATATGATTATCGCAAGCATCAGCTTGTCCTCAACCAACTGAATACTCCATGGCAGAACCTCCAAGGCAATATTGCCATTGCCACTCAAACACCGTTTGCACTGAACGGTCAACTAAATGGCAACGGCACGCTTGATAAAACCGCTGTAGAAAGTGCCGCCTTGATTAAAGGCAGCCTACAACAGCCCGACTTATTTGCCCGTCTGGATGGCGGAGATATCCATTTTCGCACTCATGCCATTCTCAGACCTTACGCCTTACAGCTCAACCGCAAAATAGTCAGCTTCAACCTACAAAGCCGCCATATCAATCCTGCTGCCTTTAGCAGCAGCCTTCCTTTTGCTGATCTTAATCTCAACTTAGACCTCACTCCCGTTAAAAACAGCCAGAACCAACTGGCCGGCCACATCAAACTAGGTAACGAACAGCCACGTGCCTATAATGATGCTAAAAGCTCCGGTTTACCTATCCGCAGTATTGAAGGCGATATCAACATCGACAGTAATGGCAAGCTTCAGTTACCTGCCCTGACCACACGCCTGCTTCGGCAAGGGCAAATCATCACCCGCGGCAGCATAGACAGCGCTGCTAAACAGCTGGACATCAATAGCCAGTTGTTACGAATCTATGCAGATGACGCCTTGACTACACCATTGCCTGGTTCGCTCAATGGACACATCCGCGTATCTGGCAGCTTCAACGGCTTAAACACCCAATGGCTGCTGTCCAGCGAAAAAGGCAGCAGCGATGGTTCCATTCAAATCATTACCGATGAACAAAAACATCAACAGACCTTGATACTCGACAAACTGAACCTCACCCCGAATAAAGGTGGTAGCTTTAGTGCCAAAGGCAGCCTAGCACTGTATCAAAATCAAGCCCTGCAACTGGCTATAAATAGCAATAATTTCAACCCGTCCAAAGTCAACTCCAGCTTTCCTGCCGGCAGCATCAACGGCCATATCAACGTCAGCGGTCAGCTGGCACAACAACCGGCCATTAAAGCAGACATGCTGTGGCACAACAGCATACTCTCTGGAGCAGCACTTTCCGGCAAAGCCATAATCCGCTATCGCAACCAGCATCTGGAACAAGCCAACATCAATCTCAACGCTGGCCGCAACCGTATACTCACCAATGGCAGCTTCGGCAAAACCGGCGATAAACTCAATCTCGATATCAACGCTCCTGATATCGGTCTTTTTGGATTCGGCCTCAAAGGACTACTCAACACCAAAGGCTTTATTGCCGGTGAACCGAAAAAAATTACCGCCAACCTTAGCGGTGCAGCCCGTAACCTACAAATCGCAAAACTGCTTAACATCAGCCAACTGGATTTCAAAATTATTGGTTCTCCCGATATTACCCAGCCATTACAGCTAAACATGGCTGCAGACCACATATACATAGCCGGTAGCAACGGCAGCAAACCAACTACAATCAACAACACCGACATCAAAATTAACGGCCGCGGCAACCAGCATCAGCTACAAGGCAACAGCAGTCTGTCACTCAATGGCAAATCCTATCATCTAAGCATTAATGCCCATGGCGGAATGGATAAAAATTATCAGTGGCGAGGCCGTGTCAACGCACTAGATATCAACGGTGCCCTCAATCTCAAACTGCTCAGCCCCATTCAACTTGAAGCCGGAGCTGAACGCGTCAATATGCAGAACGCACGTTGGGCAGCACTGGGTGGCAGCCTCAGCCTCAGCAACCTCAATTGGGACAAAAACAAAGGGCTGATTACCCGCGGCACAGCCAGCAATCTCGCTTTGCGCGAGTTACATAGCATCGTCGAATTGCCCGTCGAACAAAACCTGATAATTGGTGGCGACTGGAATTTCAGCTATAGCCGCAACATGCAGGGCTATCTGAAACTGTATCAGCAGGGCGGCGATATCATTCTACCGCAGCACCAGCAGAAACTGGGTCTGCAAAATGTCCGACTCGATACCCGTTTCCAGAATGGTCACATCGATAACCACCTCAGCGGCCTCACCCGCTATGGCACCACCGATGCCCTACTCATCATTACCCCTGCCGCCAACGGACAAATTAGTAATGCGCCCATCAGCGGCCATATTAAAATAGACAGTCCTGATCTCAGCAGCGTACGCAATCTACTGCCCATTGGCATGCAACTCAATGGTAGCATGCACACCAACGCAACCATCAGCGGCCATCTGAACGAACCATTACTAAACGGCACACTCATCGGCAACAACCTTTATTATCGTGATCAGTCTAATGGCACTATTCTCGAAAATGGCAGTCTTAGAAGTCATTTTCAGGGTCGTCGCTGGCTTATAGACAGCCTCACCTTCGCCCGCCGCGACGGTACTATCAAACTCAGTGGTGTCGTTGACATGACCAAACTTACTCCAGACATTAACGTCACCGCCCATTTTGACCACTACAACATCTTTGACCAGATAAACCGCCGTCTTACCCTCAGCGGCAATACGCAGCTGCTGTATACCATCGCCCATGGCATCGTCCTGAATGGCAAACTCAAAGTAGACAAAGGTTTATTCGGCATGCAGAAATCCGGCATGCCACAACTAGATGACGACGTATTTGTTCTAGGCCGTGAAAAAACCACCGAACAGCAGCGCGCCACACCCATCCGTCTCAATCTGGATTTAGATATGAACAATGCCTTCAGATTCAGCGGCGAAGGATTAGATGTTTTATTAGGTGGTCAGCTCAACGCCAGCGCCAATCCCGGAAGCACCATCCAGATTGTCGGCACTGTGAATGTCGTGCGCGGACAGTATAAAGCCTACGGACAAGATCTGGTCATTCAGCATGGCAGTACCATTTCCTTCGTCGGTCCGATGGACAACCCCAACCTGAAAATCCGTGCCAAACGCCGATATTCTCAGGTGGGAGCAGGAGTTGAAGCACTGGGTCGCCTCGACAGCCCACGTATCAACCTTATCGCCAACGAAGCCATGAGCGAAAAAGACAAACTGTCATGGCTGATACTTAACCGTCCCAGCAGCGGCAGCGCCGGCGATGAAGCGGCCATTGCCGCAGCTGCCAGCGCATGGCTGGCCGGCGGTCTCAACGATAAACTTGGCCTGCTGGATGAAATTGGCCTAACCAGCCAGCAAACCCGCAATAGCCAAACAGGCGAAATGAATCCGGCCGAACAAGCCATTACCATTGGCAAACATCTTTCCAACAACCTGTATATTAGTTATCTTTACGGAATCGAAAGTGCTACGCAAACAGTTAGCATTACCTATCAGATCAGCCGAGCTCTGCAAAGCATCATACGTGTAGGAACAGGATCTGCAGGTGGCGAAATTAGATATACACGACGTTTTGATTAATTATTAACTTAAATTAAAGTTAAATTTATGCCAAAATTAAACTGCTTACTTAGCATCGAATTGCGTTATCCATCAAAAATTATAGTATATTAATATAACCTTCAAATTTGATTTCAAGGGCACATTATTTATTATGTTAAAAAGACTAGATTTACATAATCAAGATAAAAATTTTTGGATTATGACCTTAATAAGCGCTATGTTGAGTATAGTAGCCATATATTATGCTACTTATTATTACAGAGTTCATATACATGGCATAGAAACCTCAGCCACTGTAGAAACCGTTTATATTTATAAATATCCAAAAAAAGAAAAAGATTATTATGAACTAACAGCAAAATATCTCGATAAAAACAATAATGTTGTTATTAGCAAAGATATTAAAACCCGGATTAATGTTCACGAAGGAGAGAAAATCAAAATTCTTTATAATAGATATTCTCCTGAAATTGCAGATATTAAAGACAACAATCTAACTAAAATAAATTTTTGGTTGTATTTTGCTAGCGCAATTTTTATGAGTTGCTGCACTGCATATGTATATAGGGAAAACAAACAAAAACATAATTAGTTTCTACAAACATTCAAATATAGACACTAAGCCTCAGTAAACACCAGTATGAAAAAACTTTAATCCCAGATCACTAAAATATTAAATTTTTAAAAGCCACTCTATAAACAAGAGCAAGATTAAATAAAATATCCTATTGAAATATAAAATTATCTCAAATATTTACAAAAATCACCATAGTTCATAATTACGTATTTATATACTAGTTAAATATTCTGTCTAAGCCAAACCTACTAGCCAAACAGAATATTTATGAACCAATCATAGCCAGATAGTCAAAAAGCCGCCTACTTTAAAAGTGATTTAAACCGGTTATCTAGCGCCAGCCGCCCGCCACCAGCCATAAAGAGAAACAAAAAAATAAAACAATATAATACTGCCTGCTCCCCATTATTTAACTGAGGAGTAAGTAAAGTATGCAAACCAGCAGACCGCGTATGAAAAAACAAATAAGCTACCGCCATCTGTCCACTCAGAACAAAAGCAGCTGGCCTCACAAACAAACCCAATAGCAACAAAACACTGCCCGTTAATTCCAGAACACCGGCCGCTCCCATCAGCGAAAACAGTGCCACAGACCCATGACCGTCAGTCATGGATAACGGCCACTGCCAAAATTTTGCTGTAGCATGCTGAATATATAAAAAAGCCGTAACCAGACGCAACACAGTCAAAGCATAACCATTGAAATCAGTATCAATTGTTTTCGTATTAATCATGGCCACTCCATTACTCATTTATTGAAAAGATAACGACAGTGTATTGAATTTACCATTGAGAAACGATATCATTTTTATAGAATAATTATTTCCTGTAAAGAAACTAAATGGACACCTTACAAAGCATGTGGGTATTTCGCTATGTCGTCGAACTCGGCAGCTTTACCAAAGCGGCTGAATTCATGGATATTTCCACAGCCATGGCGAGTAAGCACCTACATCATCTTGAAAAAAGCATCCAGGCCAAACTGCTCAACCGCACCAGCCGCCGCATCAGCCTCACTGAAGCCGGTCAAGAATACTATCATCGTTGTGTAGAAGCACTAGATACCCTTTCCGAAGCAAAACACATCGCACAGGCTGGCACCATCAAACCTCAGGGGCTACTTAAAATCACCGCTCCGAACTGGTGTGCCTCTCGCCATTTCGGAGAAATGCTAGCAGAATATCGGCGCCAATATCCCGAAGTCAGCCTGTCTATAAATCTCGACAGCCGCCGCGCCGATTTAGTAGCCGAAGGAATAGACCTTGCACTGCGAGTAACCAATAATCCTGAACCTAATCTAATAGTCAAACCCATCACCAAAATCGATTTCCTATGGGTTGCCAGCCCGCAATACCTGAAAAAATATGGTACGCCGCATACCATGGCCGACCTCAAACAGCACTATGGGCTACTGCCCCAATACGTACATCTCGATCTACCCCTGATACCGGCCTGTACCAGCAACAGTGCCCTGCTCATCCATCAAATGGCACTCAATCATATGGGACTAGCCTATTTACCAGAGTGGATGGTTAAAGAAGACATCGAAAATCAGCGCCTCCAAACCATCGATCACATCGCCTGCCCTGAAAGCCACACTCTGTATGCCGCCTACATGAATCGTGAATTTCTCAGTGCCAAAGTACGCAGCTTTATCGATTTTCTGGCACAGAAATTTGCAAATGAAAAAAACCACTAACATTTATATACAAAGGGGAAATAATATGATTAAAAACGACCAGGCCATCAGCTTTCTACAGCAGCTTTTTCAGTACACCGTGCAAGAAGCCAGCCCAATAAATAAAATGAAAGCATGGTTACCAGCACAAAAACCTACGGGCAAAGTAATAGTAGTCGGTGCCGGCAAAGCTGCCGCCGCCATGGCTGCCGAGTGGGAAAGAATCTGGCCAGAAAACTATCCACCCCTATCCGGAGTGGTTGTAACCCGTTATGGCCATAGTGTACCTACCAAACACATTCGAGTACTGGAAGCCAGCCATCCTCTACCTGATTCCGCAGGGCAGGCGGCTGCCGAAGCATTACTGCAAGCTGTAAGCGGACTAAACCCAAAAGATCAGGTCTATTATTTAGTATCAGGTGGTGCTTCCGCGTTGACCACATTACCGATTGCCGGTATCTCACTGAAAGACAAACAAAACATTAACCGCCAACTGCTTACTCACGGCGTTCCTATCGAAGCCATGAATACCCTGCGCAAACATCTGTCACGCATAAAGGGCGGGCGCCTTGCAGAAGCTGCCGCACCAGCTCACATCACCACACTGGCTATTTCCGATGTGGTTGGCGACGACATCAGCACCATCGGCTCTGGTGCCGCCGTAGCCGATCCCACCACAGTTGCCGACATAAAACAAATCGTCACCCAATATCAGCTCGAACTGCCGCCAAGCGTAGCCACCTATCTAAATTCACCCACAGCAGAAACCCCCAAAAAGCTGGACAACAGTAGCGCTCATATCATCATCACCCCGCATCAGGCATTTAGCGCAGCACAAAAACAGGCACAGAATCAGGGTATCGACGTACTCTATCTGGGCGACCGCATAGGAGGTGAAGCACGCGAAGTAGCTCAGGTAATGGCCGGCATTGCCCAGTATCATCACCAGCAGCCACATAGAAAACCGCTGTTAATTCTCAGTGGCGGAGAAACCACTGTAACCCTCAAACATCAAGGACGCGGCGGACGCAACAGCGAATTCCTGCTTGCACTGGCTATTGCACTGAATGGCGCCTCCGGTATCTACGCATTGGCCGCTGATACCGATGGAATTGATGGCAGCGAGGACAATGCCGGCGCATGGTTCACTCCTGAGAGTCTGCACCATGCGCGAAAAATCGGCCTCAATCCCAATGAATTGTTGCAACAGCACCGAGCTTATGATTTTTTTGCCGCCACCAAACAATTACTGATTACTACCCCTACCCGCACCAACATCAACGACTTCCGCGCCATACTCATACTCTAAAAATAAATCCAGACAAAATTTAGCCCGCTCCAGCATCGATTTAATAATAATTAATTAATAATCAATCTAGCAATACAAAAAGTTAATTATTATAAATCAGTTATTTATATAAAAAATTACTCGCTACAATGAATTATCGGTATATGCCGAATTTTTCTGGAGTAAATGATGCAAACCAATAAAGAAATTGTCACAGCGTTTCACCAACAGGTATTCGTAAATGGTGATTTATCCAACATAAATAAATTTGTCAAAGAAGACTACATTCAGCACAACCCGGAAGTAGCAAATGGCCGTGAAGGCTTCGTCAAATTTCTACATACCTTGTTGCAGCAAAAACTGCAATATGACACCAAAAACATCAGCGCCGATGGCGATATGGTATATGTATTCTATAAAACCACTGATGAACAAGGTCATCAAAGCAAAACCTGTGATATTTACCGGTTAGAAAACGGCCAGATAGCCGAACACTGGGACGTAATAGAAGAAAATATCGAAAAAATAAAATCGGTCAACGGCAACAGTGTTTTTTAATTATTAACACCTGCCGCTAATCCATCAGGCCATACTGTATGAAATAGTATGGCCTAAAAAGTTAGATAAATACTAAAAGCAAAAACCACATACCTGTGTATACACTAAATTCTCCAGACCTTAGCAATCTAATTTTTTCTGAATTCACTTTTGTGCACACTGCATCGCCAAATGGATGGCAAACTTAGCCAGCGATTTTTTTCCAATAGCAACTAAGTAAAAGAGCGAGTTATTCACCCGCTCTTATTCACACCGATAGTTAGAACCATTGCCCGAAACGGCGAATATACCAGCGCTTCACCGTCTGCGTCACTACACAGTAACACCCCAGAGTCAACACCAGCCATGGGAAATATTGCCATGGCAATGGCGTCAAACCAATCCAGCCACTAATTGGTGAAAATGGGATATAAATACCTACAGCCATAATCAGCACTGTCATCAATAATACCGGTAAAGAAGCGGTACTTTGCACAAACGGTATTTTGCGCGTACGCAGCATATGCACCACCAGCGTCTGTGAGAGCAGACCTTCCACAAACCAGCCAGAATGAAACAAATTCTGCACTTCCGGTGCATTGGCATGAAACACAAACCACATCAACGCAAACGTACTGATATCAAAAATAGAGGAAATTGGGCCAATAAACAGCATAAAACGGCTGATATTAGAAACATCCCATTTGCGCGGTTTGCGTAAAAATTCCTCATCCATTTTGTCCCATGGCAGGGAAAGCTGAGAAAAATCATACAGCAGATTCTGTATCAGCAATTGAATCGCCAGCATCGGCAGAAACGGTAAGAAAGCACTGGCAAACAATACTGAAAATACATTACCGAAATTGGAGCTCGCCGTCATATTCAGGTATTTAATAATATTGCCGAAAGTCTCGCGCCCTTTAATGACCCCTTCTTCCAGCACCATCAAACTTTTTTCCAGCAGAATAATATCCGCAGATTCCTTAGCAATATCAGTAGCCGTATCCACAGAAATACCCACATCGGCATCACGCAAAGCCGGTGCATCATTAATACCATCGCCCAGAAAACCAACCGTATGCCCATTTTCCTGCAACAAACGAATAATACGCGACTTCTGCAACGGCGTTAGCTTAGCAAACACAGTATGCCGTTCCAGCAGCGGTTTCAGAGCCTCATCGCTCAAAGCTTCTATTTCATTACCCAGTAGTGGCTGGCCAGCTTCAATACCCACCTCATGACAGATTTTGCGCGTCACAATAGCATTGTCACCCGTCAGCACTTTCACCGCTACGCCATTTTCACTTAAAGCAGCAATCGCCTGTGCCGCACTGTCTTTTGGTGGATCAAGGAAAGTCAGAAAGCCGTATAAAGTTAGCTCAGTTTCATCTGCCACCGCATACTGTGCCTTCTGCTCCCCTTCTGAAATATACTTTTTACCAATAGCCAGTACGCGAAAACCTTCCTTATTGTAGCTTTCAGCCAGTGCCAGCAACTGTTCACGTCGTGCAGCATTCAATGTCAGATGTTTGCCCTGTTCATACACACAGCTGGAAATAGACAACATCTCTTCCACTGCACCCTTGCAAATCAGCACATGACGCTGCTTATCATCACGTAGCACAACAGACAGACGCCGGCGTACAAAATCAAACGGCAACTCATCAATCTTACGATAACCACCATCGTTAATCACTGCACTGTTTTCTGGTTCCTGCGCAAAGCGCACAATGGCCTTATCCATCAGATTTTTCATACCACTCTGATAGGAGCTGTTCAGCCATGCCAACTGTAATACTTCATTATCATTATTACCGTTAATATCAGTGTAATGTTCGAGGATGATTTTATCTTGTGTCAACGTACCGGTTTTATCAGTACATAATACGTCCATAGAGCCAAAATTCTGAATGGCACTCAGACGCTTCACCACCACTTTACGCCGTGCCATTGCCATCGCCCCCTTGGCCAGATTGGCGCTGACAATCATTGGTAACATTTCCGGTGTCAGCCCCACAGCCACAGCCAGAGCAAACAAAGCAGCATCACCCCAGTCACCTTTGGTAAAACCATTAATCAACAGCACCACCGGTACCAGAATCAGCATAAAACGAATCAGCAAATGGCTGACACTGTTTACACCGCGGTCAAAAGCAGTCTGGCTGCGAGTACCCACAATCGATTTAGCCAGTGAGCCAAAATAAGTATCACTGCCCGTGGCAACCACCACAGCTTTAGCGTTACCACTGACAATATTGGTTCCCATAAAGCAGATATTTTCTGCATCCAGCGGATTAGCAGAGACAGGCTTGTCGGCTGCCACCGTGCCATGCATATTCACCGTATCGGATTTTTCTACCGGAATAGATTCACCTGTCAGCACAGCTTGACTAATAAACAAATCGCGAGACTCAATTAAGCGCACATCGGCAGGTACCATATCCCCAGCAGAAAGCAAGATAATATCCCCTGGCACCACTTCCTTAATAGGTACTTCTAGCTGCTCAGTACTGATATCACGGTGGCTACGGCGCAATACCGTGGCAGTAGTACTGATCATGGATTTCAGCGCCTGCGCAGCCTTATTAGAACGATATTCTTGCCAAAAGCTCAGCAAACCACTCAGCAGCACCATCACCACAATAATAAAAAGGCCACTTAAACTGGTTTCTTCACCATGACGCAAAGGAATCAGATAATCAGTAAAAAAGCTTACACCAGCCAGCGCCAGCAAGACGAAGATAAAAGGATTTTTAAATGCCAGCAACAATTGCAGATACGCAGACGGAGCTTTATCGTGCACCACATCATTGCGACCAAAATTGGCCAGCCGTTCCTTAACGTCATGCTCGGTCAAACCACTCAGACTGGTCTGTAAATTAGACAGCGTACCATCAAGACTGTTGCGCGACTCCAGCACAGCCTTAATATCCACTGGTTGAGAAATGATTTTTTTTAATTTTTTCATAAACAGTACCTCACCGGCCATGCAGTTTCCCGGTCGGTAGATACTGTAGACTAACCCGGAAACCTCAACGGCCTAGTTGCAGTTGTGGTATCAATAAAATAAACGGTCGACTCGAATCTTCTTCCATTGTTTTATTCCCGGTTAAATAATCAGAAACTCAATGCATCGCATTAAGCTCAGCAAATACTAAAACATCCATCTCTTAAGCATTATGCCTTTTGCGTATAATTACTTAAAAGACAGAAATATTTCAGCAAGATAGCGTTTATACGGATTTGCAATGATAGCGTCAACAAAATTTACGCTATTCAAAACAAAAAACAATATTATTCACACTACACAAAATTCATTACAGTATATTCACCCAATCCAAACATACATAAAAATAAGTATGACCACCCTTTATTACAGAGAAACCCTAAAACCATCAGATTAAAACAGACTGTTTTGCACTGCATTCAGATAGCTGTGCAATGGTTTAGGAATACCATAAACAGCCAGATTTTCTGGTGCCACCCACTCACCTGCTATCCTTGCCGATACCGGCGCTTGCTCACCAGCCACAGCTGTGAACGGCAGAATCATCAACTGCCGGTGCGTCAGACGATGTTTAATTTCTGTGCCTTCAGTCAAATCTTCCGCCTGTATACCGAAATCACAGGCAAGTGCATACAAATCATCCAGACTCTCGCTACAGGGTACACACCATAAACCACCCCAGATCCCTTTAGCCGGCCGCTTAGTTAAAAACACCGCTCCAGCACGATTACGCAATACTAGCCAGTAAAGCGCCACATCCTTAACTGCTACTGCCGCTTTCCTACGTGGCAACTCAGCCGTGCGGCCTTGCAGATGTGCCAGACAAATATCATTCATCGGGCAAACAGCACATACCGGTTTCAATCGTTTACATACCGTAGCACCTAAATCCATCAACCCCTGAGTATAAGCCGGCATATCTGCAGCATTCCGTGGCAGCAGAGCTTCAGCCGTTGTCCACAGTTTTGCCTCAAAAGCTTTATTGGCCGGATCACCATCCAACGCAAACAAACGGCACAACACCCGCTTTACATTGCCATCTAAAATAGTTTCCCGTGCATTAAAACAGAACGCAGAAATTGCCGCTGCAGTACTTCGCCCCACTCCACAAAGCCTTTCCAACTCAATTCTTTCAGATGGAAACACACCACCAAACTCATTTACCACCTGTTGCGCAGCTTTGTGCAAATTACGGGCACGGCTGTAATAGCCAAGTCCCTGCCATAGACCCAGCACCGCGTCTTCTTCTGCAGTTGCCAAGGCCTGCACATCGGGAAAAGTAGCCACAAACCGCGGGTAATAATCCAGCACCGTCGCCACCTGAGTCTGTTGCAACATAATTTCCGAGAGCCATACCCGATACGGCTCCCGCGTCTGCCACGGTAATCCATGCCGGCCATGTTGCCGCTGCCATTGCACCAACCGCGGAGCAAATTCAGACTTCAAAACTTCCTCATTACACATACAGCCGAATCTTAAAATTTATCTATCAATTAATGAAATATCAATCTCACACCTTAGACCACCTATATTGGTTAGCCATAACCCCAAAACAAGCAGCCATATCTGAAAAAGTAAATTGATTACCTTCACCACCACAACATTACAAATAAAGAAAAAACAACATAAGAACAGCAAACCAACCATATACCAACACCATTCTTATTTATACATAATATCAAACATGATAAAATGTAATTAAACGTTAATTTAACAATGCATTTTACAGC
>NZ_JAFNPI010000031.1:0-40696 GCF_026535955.1 Snodgrassella sp. B3837 | reverse complement strand
CCTGCATACACCCTGTCAACTACTTCCTCCACTTATTTTTATACAATCTGCCAATTCACTGTTTTAATAAGCTTTATTTTTTAGCGTCATCTGCTCCGTTTGAACCTTCTATAATTATCACACTCTATATTCCTCACTTCTTATGACTCTTAATTTTGCTTCGTTTGCGTTGGTGATATGATTTGTAATATTTGCTGACGCTTGTCTTGGCTTAATTTGGTCAAATTTAATGTCTGCTTGGCGAGTACGCTATATATCTCCTGCTCTGTTGTGTTTAATGCCTGCCAATGTTTTGCGATTGTGGTGCTATCGCCACGTTTTATTGGACCTGTAAGGGCTTCTTCCGGAACCATTGTTTGTAGTTGGTTTAGATTTTGCTGCATGAGCTGGTTTACGAGTTGTTCAGCCAGGCTTTTCGGTATAGACAAAGAAGTAAGTATATTACGCGCATATGCATTTAGGGTAATCAGAAAATTGGCACTGGCTGATAGTGCGGTGTGATAGCGGCTTTTCTGGTTTGCATCAATAATAAAGCTATTTAATTTTGCAGCCTGAGCCAGTTGTTGCAGTATAGGTAAAGCAACTATATCGCCTTCTATGGCGCACATGTGTCCGGCTAATTGATTTAAGGCTATTTCGATTGAGGCAAAAGGAAATACCGGATGCAGGGAGCCTGCCAGCACTTTATTTTGGTTTGATTTTAATATTTTGCTGTCTAACGCACCGCTTAGGTGAATAACTAATGAATTGCGTGTTAGGCAATGATTTTGTTGAATTTGCCAGCTTATTTTTTCGATAGCCTGATCGCTGACACCTATAACATAAATATCAGCTGGCGGTAGATTGCTTAATTCTTTGCATAGTTGAATAGAAGGTATATGGTTTTTAAGATTTTGCGCTGTGATGAAGCTGCGGTTCCATGCTGCCTGTATATTTATTTGCTTGCTCTGATGCCAGATGATGGCGAGGCTGGAGGCTACTTTACCGGTACCGATGATATTTACACGCAGTTGGGAAGACATATTGAGTTGTGGTTTGATGGTGGGGATATTGGTCATTATGGGTTTTATAGGGTTGATTAGGTAATTATTTTGCTGAAGGATATGAGTTGTAATTGAAGCCGCTTAACCAAAACGGTACACTTCGGTACTTACTCTTTATTCTAATCATAATTTTTTGGGCAAACACGTTAATGAAACCAGCTTTTAATGTGAAATCCGCGCGTCTAGATACTTTGTCGGTACAGTTGCTGACGGATGACCTGACTTTGATTAACCATGAATTAAAGCAACGTGCAGAGCGTTTTGGTAATTTGCGTAATATGCCTTTTACACTTGATCTGCACAATCTTGCCAATCCGGCAACATTGGACTTGGCTAAAATTGTGGCACTGTTTTCACGTTATCATTTGCGTATTATTGCTATCCGTCATTCTGATGCAGCCTGGGTCAGCTTAGCCAAACAACATAATATAGCTTTCAGTATTTTACCGGAAGAACAGGCTAACAGTAGGGTTAAAGCTGTGGCTGATGCGCTGGTTCAGCCTTCTGCCGATGTTAATGACAAAATAAATTCTTCAGTTGCTGCAAGTGCTCTGCCTACGTTGGTCATTGATCGCACCATAAGAACTGGTCAGCAAGTATATGCGGAAAAATCAGATTTGATTGTTCTGGGTTTGGTCAGTGAAGGGGCGGAAATCATTGCTGATGGCAATATTCATATTTATGGTCCTTTACGCGGACGAGCTCTGGCCGGTGCGGCAGGGAATAAGGAAACACGTATTTTTGCTCAGTCTATGCAAGCTGAGCTGGTATCTGTGGCCGGTATTTATCGTATTTTTGACCAGCAGTTGCCGGCGCATCTGGATCGCCATCCGGTACAGATTTTCCTGCAAAATGACCGGCTGGTACTCAGTGCGATTCAGGCGCATTAGTTAATTCAGGGACACGCATCGGTGTGTGGCTGATTTGTGAATGTTTTGTATATTCGTTTATATAACAAAAGGAATTTAATTGTGGCAAAGATTATTGTGGTGACGTCAGGTAAGGGCGGCGTGGGTAAAACCACGACCAGTGCCAGTATTGCAACTGGTCTGGCTTTAGCCGGCCATAAAACTGCGGTAATTGATTTTGATGTGGGTTTGCGTAATCTGGATTTGATTATGGGTTGTGAGCGCCGAGTGGTTTATGACCTGATTAATGTTATTCAGGATGAAGCTACGCTGAATCAGGCATTAATCAAGGATAAACACTGTGATAATCTTTATGTGTTACCTGCTTCGCAAACTCGTGATAAAGATGCACTGACCCGTGATGGGGTGGAAAAGGTGCTGAAGGATTTAACAACGAAGATGGGTTTCGAATATGTGGTTTGTGACTCACCGGCAGGCATTGAGCAGGGTGCGTTGATGGCCTTGTATTTTGCGGATGAGGCAATTGTTACCACTAACCCAGAAATTTCCAGTGTGCGTGATTCTGACCGTATTCTGGGTATTTTGTCGAGCAAATCCAGACGAGCTGAAACCAACAGTGAACCGGTAAAAGAACATTTGCTGATTACGCGCTATTCACCTGAACGTGTAGACAAAGGTGAGATGCTGTCTGTACAAGATATTCAGGATATTTTACGTATTCCGCTGATTGGTGTGATTCCAGAATCCCAGAACGTATTGCAGGCTTCTAATTCTGGCACGCCGGTAATTTTGCAGGAAAATTCGGTAGTGGCGGAAGCTTATAAAGATGTTGTTGCGCGCCTGCTGGGTGAAGACCGTCCAATCCGCTTTGTGGATGCTGAGAAAAAAGGCTTTCTCAAGCGTCTGTTCGGAGGTTAAGACATGTCTATAATGGATTTTCTTTTTGGCAAAAAGCAGCAATCCGCTCAGACAGCGCGTGACCGTTTGCAGATTATTATTGCGCAGGAACGCGCTACTCAGACTCCGGATTATTTGCCTACGCTGCAAAAGGAACTGTTGCAAGTACTTTCAAAGTATGTCCATGTTTCTTTAGACGATATTCATATTTCTCAAGAAAAGAAAGATGGTATGGATGTCTTGGCACTTAATATTACTTTACCGGAAACAGGAAAGAAAAAGGCCAGTGAATGACGCTGACTGAATTGCGCTATATTGTGGCTGTTGCTCAGGAAAAACATTTTGGGCGTGCTGCCCAGCGATGTTTTGTTAGCCAGCCTACTTTATCTATTGCAATTAAGAAGCTGGAAGAAGAGCTGGGGCTGACTTTATTTGACCGCAGCAGTAATGAGGTAATGACAACTGATGCTGGTCAGCGCATTGTGCTTCAGGCTCGCCGTGTGCTTGAGGAGGCTGACCGCATTAAGTTGATGGCCAATCAGGAGCAAAGTGAGCTTGAAGGAATTTTCAAACTAGGGCTGATATTCACTATTGCTCCCTATTTGCTTCCAAAGCTGATTTTATCTCTACGTCAGCTGGCGCCAGAAATGCCTTTACAGCTGGATGAAAATTATACGGATGTTTTAAAAGAATCGCTTAAGCGAGGCGATCTGGATGCGATTGTTGTTGCAGAACCGTTTCAGGAAAACGGTTTGCAAACGATACCGCTTTATGATGAACCTTTTTTTGTTATTGTGCCTAAGGGTCATGCATTTGAGCATTTAGACGAGGTAACGCCGAAACAGCTGGGTGAAGAACGGGTGTTGCTGCTGACTGAGGGTAACTGTATGCGTGATAATGTGCTGGATAGTTGTCAGGAACTGGCTTCGCGCCAGAAAATTCTGGGCCTATCGAACAGTATTCAGGGCAGCTCTATTAATACCATCCGGCATATGGTGGCCAGCGGTTTAGGTATCAGTGTGATGCCAGCGACTGCTTTAACGGATAATGATCATTTATTATTCAGCATTATTCCTTTTTCAAAACCGACACCTGAGCGAAGAGTGGTACTGGCTTCGCGTCGTAATTTTGTCCGGCCTAAGGCTTTACGTATTATCAAATCAGCTATCCTGTCTTCGCAGTTGACCGGCGTGAAGTTTATCCATGATGTGGATTAATATCTCGCTTTTCTGAAAAACGTCTGTGTCTAAGCAGGCGTTTTTTCATTAGTCAGTTTGATTATCAGTCTTTTTCAAAATGGATAATTTGGTCTATAGCTATGGTTTGTTTTAGCAGATAAACCTGAAGCGTTTGAATGAGACATTTAGATTTTAAAGGAATTTTGCATGATTGCTTTAATACAACGCGTTAAGCAAGCTAATGTGGAAGTAAATGGCGAAACAGTTGGTCAGATAAAACAGGGATTACTGATTTTATTAGGTGTTGAACAGGGAGACGATACACAAAAGGCTGAACGTCTTTGCGATAAGGTACTTGGTTACCGTGTTTTCAGTGATCAGGATAATAAAATGAATCTGAATGTTAGGCAGATAGGCGGGCAAGTATTGGTGGTATCACAATTTACACTGGCTGCAGACACTAAAAAAGGCACCAGACCTAGCTTTACTAGAGGTGCTGCGCCGGCTGCAGCGGAACGCTTGTATGATTATTTCGTTGAATTGTGTCAAAGGCAGATTTCCACTGAAACCGGTATTTTTGCAGCCAATATGCAGGTCTCTTTGGTAAATGATGGACCGGTAACTTTCTGGCTTCAGGTTTGATAATTTTCTACGATTGTTTTTGCTATTTTGTAATCAGTGATATTTAATACCGGTTTAATTCCTGCCTGAGTACGCGGATATTGGCCTGCCTATCATTAACATTCTGCTGCCAACGCTGAATCTGAACGGCGATACCTTGTTTTTGCGCTTGACGCAGTTGCTGTTGTGCAGCAGCCAGTGCCCGCTGTTCACTGACGATATCACGTTGTACAAGCTGTTTCGGTGTTGGCTTGGGTACGATGATTATTTTGGCTGGGACGGTAGGTTGTGTATTCTTGATTTTAGGTGATGCTTCTGACTTCGGCATTTGCTGACGCAGTAGAATGCCGATTTTAGGAGCTGGAGGGGTTTTCATTAGGTCGCCATCACGTCCGAATTCAGCGCTGTACCATAACCGCTGTAACTGTTCTAAACCAGGTGCATTCTGATTTTCTAATGAATATTTTTTTAAATTATCACCATCGGTAGGCGGATGTTTGGCTATCTGGCAGTGCACGTCTAAAGGTTTAGTTGTGTAACTGACATGGTTATTGGCCAATGGACATGCATACCATGTCACTTGTGTCGGTTCGCTAGCGGTAACATTGGCAGTTGAATTATCTTCAGCCCAAGCTAGATTTAAATATGTTGACAATAGTATGCCGATACTGAGATGGAGGCTGAGTTTGAACTTGTTTTGCATGGCTAAGGCTCATTGCGTCTAATCTGAATCAAACACCCTAAACAAGTTTGTATCACATTTATTCTGCTTTTGGTATTTAATTCCAAATTATACCTGTATGGTATCTGGATATAATTTTGTAACAAATTATTGATGTATCTTTGCTTCCTTTAATTTTATTATACCAAAAACATAATTATCATGTTTCTTGTTGCGGTGGAATCTGGTACTTTCTATTGTTTGATAATGTATTTGAGTAGCGGTTTTTAATGTTGGGCGCAAAAACAGCCTTGCAGATGATCATTAACTAGTCCCATTGATTGCATAAATGCATAACAAGTGGTGGGACCGACAAAACTAAAACCGCGTTTTTTCAGCGCTTTTGACATGGCCGTACTTATTTTTGTCTGAGTCGGCACTTCGGATAAATGCGAATAATGATTGATAATCGGCTGATGATTGACAAACGACCAGATAAAATTAGCAAAATCTTCTCCCTGTTCTTGCATGGAAAGATAGGCATGCGCATTATGGATAATTGCCTGTAATTTGCCCGGATGGCGTATCAGTCCCGGATTTCGGAGTAATGGCTCAATATCATTGATGGTTATAATTTTTTGCGGATTGAAATCATAAAAGCAACGCCGGTATTCAGCACGTTTTTTTAATACCGTTATCCATGATAGTCCGGCCTGCTGGCCTTCTAGACAGATTTTTTCAAACAATTTCTGGCCGTCTTTCTGCACATGCCCCCATTCATTATCATGGTACTGCTGATATAGTGGATCAGCGTTGACCCATTCACATCTTGTTATTTGTTTTTGCATTTTATGTTTGGCACTGGATTGAAGGAATTAATCTGTCTGAACATTTATGATATTTAGTTTAAGTATGTCTGAATGAGTGTCACGATGCCTAATAGACAGAACAAGACGCAGGCACCTATGCGGATGCGGTTTAAGGGCAATCGTTGCATGAGCCAATTACCAAAAAATATGACTGGAACATTTGCCAACAATAAGCCTGCTGTACTGCCCATAACTACAGAAAATAAATCCCGATACTGTGCTGCCAGCAATATGGTAGCAATTTGGGTTTTATCCCCTACTTCAGCCAGAAAAAACAAAACAGATGTAGCCACAAACGGCCCGTAGCGCATGAATCGGGTATCTACACCATCATCCTTATCTGGTTTTAATAGCCACAATCCCACGACTAAGAAACTGATACCAACTACCCAGCCCATTAACTGCGGGGTAAAAAATCGTGCGACTTCTACGCCAAACCATGCTGAAACAACGTGATTAAGTAATGTGGCACATAACATACCAGCAATAATGGCATATTTACGCGCAAAGCGGGTAGCCAAAAATAATGTCAGTAATTGAGTTTTATCGCCAATCTCAGCCAGTGCAACGGGAACAACGGAAGAAAGAAAAGCATGAATCATTATGAGATACCGTAGGCGGGCATAGACAAAAGACACGATAAAACGCCCGCCATTGCAGTTTTATCCTGTCTCAAGTCTCGTTAATCCACCATCTGGTTAGACGTTACGACCATACAGCAAATGCTGCAAATATGTTGATCGTAACCACAGGTATTGGAGATATTACCTGTGAAACTACTCCCTTAAGGCACTGCATCATAACCGAATCCGGACGATATTAACAAGCGAATTTCTGAATTGACGCATTAAATTTGATTTTAAACAATAAAACAGGCTGCCAAACCTTTTGGCAGCCTGCTGCTGTGAAGATAACAGATTAATAGTAACCCAAAACTTTCCACCAAACTCCGCCAATTACAACGAAGATAGCAAGTTCAATCACGCTCATGATGAAACCAATTTTCCACCATTCACCTAGGGTCACAAAGCCGGAACCGAACACTACAGGTGAGGTACCGGTGGCGTAATGAGTTAGGGTCATCATAATGCTGGAAGCAGCAGCCATCATCAGCGCAAACAGCATGGGCGGCGCACCCAATGCCAGACCGGCTGAGTAAAAGGCGGCAAACATAGCGGTAATATGGGCCGTGGTGCTGGCAAACATATAATGTGCATACATATACGCCAGTAATAATAGTGTACAGGCACCCATCCAGCCCATACCCAGACTACCAATACTGCTTTCCAGTACCCCGGAGAACCATGTAATCAGTCCCAGTTTATTCAGGAACGTTGCCATCATTACCAATGCAGCAAACCAAGTGATGGTATCCCACGCACTTTTTTCTTTCAGGATGTCATCCCAGCTCAATACGCCGGTTAAAAGAAGAAGCGACAAACCGATAAACGCGGTGGTGGTCGGATCTACTGCAAAGGATTTACCGAACAGCATGGCCGGAATACCTGCCCACAGAATTAGCAATACCGCAAAAATACCCAGCATGATTTTTTCATCACGTGTCATCGGGCCCTGTTCTTTCAAACGCTCTTTGGCAAAAGCCACTGCATTCGGAGTGTGCTTGATTTCAGGCGGATACAACCAGTAGATAATCAGCGGCATCAAGAACATCGCTACTAAACCAGGTACCAGCATGGCCAGCGCCCAAGTACCCCAAGAAAGATGAATATCGCTGTTGGTGGCTTTGGCTACCAGATCCACAATCAAAGGATTGGGTGCTGTAGCGGTAATAAACATAATTGAACTGATGGGATTAGCGTGGTAATTTACCAATGCCAGAAATTTACCCATGCGTTTTTCGGTGCCCTTTTCGGGGTCTGAATCATAGCTGGATGCTATAGATTTCATGATTGGGTGAATGATACCACCACCACGGGCTGTATTACTGGGGGTTACTGGAGCCAATAATAGTTCCACCACTGCCAGACTATAGGCCACACCTAGGGTACGTTTACCCCACAAGCCGATAAACAGGTAGCCGACACGAGCGCCCAAACCAGTTTTCAGCAAACCACGAGAAATCATGATTGCTACGCCAATCAGCCAGATAAGTGGATTACCAAAGCTGCTTAAAGCATCATTCATGGCTTTGCTGGGTGTGTCTGCAGTAACACCGGTTACGGCTACCAGCATAATAGCGATGATAGACAGCGCACCAATGGGCATAGCTTTGCCGATAATAGCTGCAATCACACCAACAAACATAGCCAGCAAATGCCAAGCTTGAGGAGAAACCCCTTCTGGTACCGGGATGGCAAACCAGACTATCAGGCCGATTAACAGCGCTACGGCAGCGGGAATGGGCTTGAACCCAATTTTGACAGGCATACAACTTACTCCTAATCATGAAGAAATAGATACAGCCAGACAGAAATCATTAATGTCTTGAGTGATTGTAAACTCATATTGAAAAACACCGTCTGACATAGCGCAAATTAGTATCAGACGGCATTGACAAAAGCAGGATGATTTTACTGTTTAAGCCTGAATGAATATAACATACAACCATGTAAGCAAACGCTATTGATATTAAAGCAGACATTAGGGGTGCAATAATTTGGATAAAATTTGCAAAACTATGCTTGAAATCGTATCAGGTATACCCATTTACGATTCATTAGCAATAGTATAACGGTGGTTTCATACTGCCTATTTGCAACTGTAAGATAATGCTGCAAATCACGAAATTAAATAATTAGGAGATTTTAAATATGGCAAAAGTAATCGGTATTGATTTGGGTACGACCAACTCATGTGTTGCCATTTCAGAAGGTGGCCAGACAAAAGTAATTGAAAATGCGGAAGGTGCACGTACCACACCTTCTGTTGTTGCTTATCTGGACGACAATGAAATTCTGGTTGGTGCACCGGCCAAACGTCAGGCAGTCACTAACCCTAAAAACACTATTTATGCAGTAAAACGTCTGATTGGACGTAAATTCGACGATGCTGAAGTACAGCGCGATATCAAATCCATGCCGTTCCAGATTGTTAAAGCCAATAACAACGATGCATGGGTGGAAGCACATGGTGAAAAACTGTCTCCTCCACAGGTTTCTGCTGAAGTACTGCGTAAAATGAAAAAAGCCGCCGAAGATTATCTCGGTGAAAAGGTTACTGAAGCTGTCATCACTGTACCAGCCTATTTTAACGACAGTCAGCGTCAGGCTACCAAGGATGCCGGCCGTATTGCTGGTCTGGATGTAAAACGCATTATCAACGAACCTACAGCTGCTGCTCTGGCCTTTGGTATGGACAAAGGCGAAAAAGGCGATCGTAAAATTGCTGTTTACGACTTAGGTGGCGGTACTTTCGATATTTCTATTATTGAAATTGCCGAAATTGATGGCGACAAACAGTTTGAAGTATTGGCTACCAATGGCGATACCTTCCTCGGTGGTGAAGATTTCGATCAGCGTCTGATTAACTACATCATTGATGAATTCAAAAAGGATCAGGGTATCGACCTGAAAAATGACGTAATGGCATTGCAACGTCTGAAAGAAGCCGCTGAAAAAGCCAAAATCGAACTTTCGAGTGGACAACAAACTGAAATCAACCTGCCTTACATCACCATGGATGCGACTGGCCCGAAACATCTGGCCATGAAAATCACCCGTGCCAAATTTGAAAGTCTGGTTGAAGATCTGATTACCCGTTCTATCGAACCTTGCCGTACTGCCATCAAGGATGCTGGTTTAAGTGTGAACGACATTAACGATGTGATTTTGGTAGGTGGCCAGAGCCGCATGCCGAAAGTACAGGAAGCTGTAAAAGATTTCTTTGGTAAAGAACCACGTCGCGACGTTAACCCTGATGAAGCAGTGGCTGTTGGTGCAGCAATTCAAGGGGCAGTACTGGCCGGTGACCGTAGCGACGTATTGCTGCTGGACGTAACCCCGCTGTCTTTGGGTATCGAAACCATGGGTGGTGTGATGACCAAGCTCATCAACAAAAACACCACTATTCCGACCAAAGCAACTCAGACATTCTCTACTGCTGAAGACAATCAAAGTGCTGTAACCATTCATGTATTGCAGGGTGAACGTGAACGTGCTTCTGCTAATAAGAGTCTGGGACAGTTTAATCTGGGTGACATTCCGCCGGCTCCACGCGGTGTACCACAAGTAGAAGTAACTTTCGATATCGATGCTAACGGCATTTTGCATGTTTCTGCCAAAGATAAAGGTACAGGTAAAGAAGCTAACATTACTATTCAAGCTTCATCTGGATTGAGCGAAGAAGAAATCGAACGCATGGTAAAAGATGCAGAGGCCAATGCAGAAGAAGACCGCAAACTGGCTGAACTGGTAAGCAGTCGCAATCAGGCCGAAGCTCTGATTCACTCCGTGCAGAAATCTTTGAGCGAATACGGTGATAAACTTGATGCAGCTGAAAAAGAAAAAATCGAAGCAGCCATTAAGGAAGCTGAAGAAGCTGTTAAAGGTGAAGACAAAGCTGCAATTGATGCTAAATCAGAAGCACTGGGTGCAGCCAGCCAGAAGCTGGGCGAAATGATGTATGCTCAGGCTCAGGCAGAAAGTCAACAGGCTGGAGCACAAGCAGACCAGGCTCAAAGCAAAGGTAACGATGATGTTGTTGATGCTGAATTTGAAGAAGTAAAAGATAAAGAGAAAAAAGACTAAGTTTTTCCTTTAAAATAAAACCCCGCTAACAAGCGGGGTTTTATTTTAGGCGCGTCAAGGAAGAGAAAGTCTTTTTACTGAGAATAATATTGCTCACAAGCTGAATTTGGATATTAAGAGGAGTATAAATAAGTATGCAGGCATACGTTCTGGCTACTAACAAAATGTTGCTTTACTCTTCAGATTTTGGTTAACCTAGCAAATACCCTGCGTGATTGTAAAAAAAACAGACATGTCTGTGAAACGGCCGTTACAATAAGTACATTAATTATTGACTATAAATATATTTCTACCGGAGTAAAAGATGAACTTTTATATTTTGCTTATCCTGCTGGGCGTTTGCTGTGCCATTTTAACAGCCGGATTTTGCGGACGTTCTCAGCGCTGGGGTCCGTGGACTATGCTGGCAGGCATTAGCTGTCTGCTGATTCTGATTATGTTTATGATTTATAAGCTGTCCCGTGTTGTCGGTTTGTAAATTACTGGTGTTCAGTCTGTAAGATTCAGGCGAAAATTCAGGACAATAATTACATTACGTTAGAACTGATGTATAAGTTTATATTGTCCAGTTAAAATTACATTTACCAAAAATTGAAAATTAGGTATCTACATGCAAAATAAATTAAGCAAAATAACCTGTATCGAAGATTTGCGCATAGTGGCCAAGCGCAAAGTACCAAAAATGTTTTACGACTACGCCGATACTGGTTCATGGACAGAAACTACCTATCATGCCAATACCACCGATTTTCAGCCGATTAAGCTGCGTCAGCGTGTACTAACTGATATGACCGGCCGTACACTGGAAACTACCATGGTAGGGCAAAAGGTGAAAATGCCGGTTGCAATCGCTCCTACTGGCCTGACTGGTATGCAGCATGCCGACGGAGAAATTCTGGCGGCGCGTGCTGCTGAAAAATTCGGAGTTCCTTTCACTTTATCTACTATGTCCGTCTGCTCCATTGAAGATGTAGCAGAAAACACCAGCACTCCTTTCTGGTTTCAATTGTATGTAATGCGCGACCGCGAATTTATGCGCGACCTTATTCGCCGTGCTCAGGCTGCCAATTGCTCTGCTCTGGTTGTTACTGCTGATTTACAGGTAATGGGGCAGCGCCATAAAGACATTAAAAATGGCCTATCTACCCCCCCCAAACCCACCTTGCGCAACTGGATTAATCTGGCCACCAAACCGGAATGGTGTCTGGCTATGCTTAATACCCAACGCCGCACTTTCCGCAATATTGTTGGTCACTGCAAAGGCGTAGCTGACATGTCTTCACTGGCTTCATGGACAAGCGAACAATTCGATCCGCGTCTAAGCTGGAAAGACATTGAAGAAATCAAGAATTTATGGGGCGGTAAATTGATTATCAAAGGGATACTGGATGCTGAAGATGCTGAAATGGCGGTCAAATCCGGTGCTGATGCAATCGTGGTATCTAATCATGGCGGTCGCCAGCTAGATGGCGCTCCCTCTACCATTCACGCTTTACCCAATATCATCTCTGCCGTGGGCAACGATATTGAAGTATGGCTAGACAGTGGTATCCGTACAGGTCAGGATGTATTAAAGGCCATGGCCATGGGTGCCAAAGGTACACTGATCGGCCGTGCCTTTCTGTATGGCCTGGGTGCATATGGTGAGGACGGCGTAAGACGCGCTCTCGAAATCATCTACAACGAATTAGATACTACCATGGCTTTTACCGGCCACACCGATATCAAAAAAGTTAATACCGATATCCTGATACCCGGCACTTATCCTGTTGCCAGTTAATTCTGCATAACGAGCAAGTTTAAGGCTATTTGTCTATGACAAATAGCCTTTTCTGCTGTTACAGATAAATCAATCTACGTTTATCACCATTCTGCTGCCATACAAACAAGCTGCAACAGGTGACAAAGCCACAACAGGCGGCTATGCTTGCATTTTTATTGCTCTATAGGTTGTTATGAACATCACTGAGAAAATTGCTGACGAACTGAATGTAGCTACGGCACGAATTCAGGCTGCGATTGACCTACTGGATGATGGTGCCACTGTACCGTTTGTAGCCCGCTACCGCAAAGAGGCCACTGGAGGACTAGATGATACGCAATTGCGCACCCTTGCCGAACGCCTTCAGTACCTGCGCGAATTGCAGGAACGTAAGCAGACTGTCCTGTCCAGTATCGAAGAACAAGGCAAACTCACTGATGAGCTGCGGCAAAGTATTGCTGCAGTAGATAACAAAACCGCGCTGGAAGATATTTATCTGCCCTACAAACCCAAACGCCGTACCAAAGCACAAATTGCGCGAGAACACGGACTGGCACCACTGGCCGAAGCTCTGCTCAATCAGCCGCAGCTGAATCCAGAAGCAGAGGCGCAAAACTATCTGAATGAAAATGTACCCGATAGCAAAGCTGCGCTAGACGGTGCGCGGGCCATACTGATGGAGCAGTTTGCCGAAGATGCTACGCTAATTGGCCATCTGCGCGATAAACTGTGGCGAGAAGGTGAAATCCTCGCCACCGTACTCGAAGGACAGGAAAGCGCTGGCGAAAAATTCAAAGATTATTTTAATCACCGCGAACCGATACACAGTATGCCCAGCCACCGCGCATTAGCTGTTTTACGCGGACGCAATGAAGGCATACTGGCACTAAACCTAAAATATCAACCGGACGATAAACCAGTCGGCGAACAAAGTTTTTACGAACAGTTGATTGCCGAGCAATTTGGTATCGCTGACAATGGACGCCCTGCCGACCGTTGGCTGCGCGACACCGTACGCCTGAGCTGGCGCGCCAAAATCTTCCTATCGCTGGAATTGGACGCCCTCAACCGGCTGAAAGAAAATGCTGACCAGGCTGCAATCAGCGTATTTGCGCAAAACCTCAAGGATTTACTGCTGGCAGCTCCGGCAGGTCGTCTCACCACCATTGGCCTCGATCCCGGTATCCGTACTGGCGTTAAAGTCGCGGTAGTAGATGATACCGGCAAACTACTGGAAACCGCCACCACCTATCCCCATCAGCCCCTTAACGACTGGCAGGGTGCCCTCAACACCTTGATGCATCTGGTTAAGCAGCATAATGTACAACTGATTGCTATTGGGAATGGCACTGCCAGCCGCGAAACCGACAAATTAGCAGGCGAACTGATACGCGCCTTGTCCGACCGCAAACTACAAAAAATTGTTGTCTCCGAAGCCGGCGCTTCTGTCTATTCCGCTTCCGCACTGGCTGCCAAAGAGTTTCCTGAGCTGGATGTTAGTCTGCGCGGTGCCGTATCCATTGCCCGTCGCCTGCAAGACCCGTTGGCCGAATTGGTAAAAATCGATCCCAAATCCATCGGTGTGGGACAGTATCAGCATGATGTGAACCAGACCCAGCTAGCCAGAAGTCTGGATGCCGTAGTTGAAGACTGTGTGAATGCCGTTGGCGTAGATGTTAACACCGCTTCCGTAGCATTGCTGGCACACATTTCTGGCCTTAACAGCACGCTGGCGCAGAATATTGTCACCTATCGCGACCAGAATGGCGCCTTTGCAAATCGTCGCGCTCTGATGAACGTACCGCGGCTGGGCAGCAAAACTTTTGAACAGGCAGCCGGCTTTCTGAGAATCCAGGGTGGTGATGAACCTCTTGACGCCAGCGCCGTGCATCCAGAAAGCTACCCTATCGTCGCCAAAATGCTCCAAACCACGCACCTGCGTGCCGAAGAACTCATTGGCAACCGCAGCGCCCTCAAAACCTTGAAACCGAGCGATTATATCGACAGCCACGTTGGTCTGCCGACCATCAACGATATTCTAGCTGAGCTAGAAAAACCTGGCCGCGACCCTCGCGGCGAATTTCAGACTGCCACCTTTGCCGACGGTATTGAAGACATAACCGACCTTAAAAGCGGCATGATACTTGAAGGTGTAGTTAGCAACGTAGCTGCATTCGGTGCATTTGTTGATATCGGCGTACATCAGGACGGCCTCGTCCATGTTTCAGCACTGGCCAACCGCTATGTTGCTGACCCGCGTGACGTTGTGAAAGCCGGCGATGTGGTAAAAGTAAAAGTTGTCGAAGTCGATGTCGCACGTAAACGCATTGCTTTATCCATGCGCCTAAACGACGAAACCAAACCAGCAGCATCCAGAAGTGACCGCCCACGCAGACAACAAGACAAAACCGGGCATAACAGCGGCATCACAGATAATGCCATGGCCGCAGCATTTGCCCGCCTGAAACAATAGCTGGCGCACCCATATAACAACAGGGGGTATAACAACAGGGGGGTTGATAACCCCCCTGTTTTGTAGCCTAGCCAGCAATGTAGAACTAGCGACAATCTTTACCAGACAAAGTGATGCTCTGCTGTGAATGATCCTGAAACGTATACACATAAACAAAATCAAATCCACCCAACAGCATTCGACGTGTCAGAGGCTGACGACAGCTGCGCATGAGCTCTTTTTTCACAGAATCTACATTAAAATTATCTCGCTTACGCTTTTCGTCCAGCATTGTATATGAATAATAAATCGTGTAATTATGGCGTACAGCTGCATTAAACCTTATCTGCTTATGCTGCTGTGGCAATTTTTTTTGCAACGCCATCAGCTGCTGATCAACAGAAGTGGTTAACGCTGGGTCGATTACCAGCGGCATATGCCGCGGCTGGCTGGCGGCAGAAGCTTCCACAGCATCCACAGCTTGCTGATGGCAACCTCCCAGCAGACACATATAAAACAGCCCGCAAATTATTTTTTTCATAGTACGCTTTCCGTAGTGGCAAATTCGTTATCCGGCTGTACGAACACTAGCACCGCCTCTCCCCTATAATTGATTAGATAACGAAAAAACAGTGTAGCACGTCCGCGCTAATTTTCTACTTGTTTAATCACCTGATTCAAATCGTCCATATTTAGGTTTTTACGCAGATACTCCTCGCTCTGGGGCAATGCAATTTCTATTGACTGCTTACGTTCAAACGCCAGCTCCGCTTTGGCAGCACGAAAATCAATCACATGTCCACCTAGTTTGCGTGTGGTATCAATAAAATGCAGATGGAAGCCGGCTACCGACAGCTCCTTGAAAAACTCCGGCGTCCAGAACCCAATCAGCGAACCGCTGACAGCCTCCACTGTATCCACCACCTGTTGCTTAAACACCTCAACCACAGACGGATAGGGTTTCTGCTGCGCATGCGGGCGGCGGATTTTCAGTTCATCAAAACGGGCATTGATTCTCACCGCAACAAACACATTATCCATAGGCAAGTAGTTGGACAGATGGGTATACAGATTGTCTTTACAGATATCCACCACATCTACCACCTTGTCTGGTTGAAACGTGGTGACCTGCACAAATGGCAACAGCTCTTCATCGCCCATCACCTTTACCGCTTTATCGCCATCAGCCTCCAGAAAATCCTGATCAATAATTACCTCACCTGCTAACGCGTGCGAGCAACCCAGACCAAAATTGCCATATTTTTTTACCTCCCCAACCGCAAATACCCCATCGAACAAGCCTGCCATCAAAGCATTAATCGTAGAAAACTGCCGGATTTCTTTTTGCATGTATATTCTCCTGCATAATTTATTTACATATTAATTAATTGTATTCCATTTAGCAGTTTATAGCTAATATCAGCCATCAAGCATTTGTCGAAAAAATGAATTATCAATAAATCAATCTACATAGATTTTTTCCTTAAATACGCTCTTCAATATTTTTCGGCAGATTAGTTTGCTTTATGAAGGGAACAGCTATTAACAATGCTATCAAATATCAGACTAACAGCATCTCAATAACAACATCACCTGCATGATTACATAACGCCTCTGTCCGAGCTGTTTCATCGAACCAGCGGATAGAAAGTACAAATATTCAGTATTTATGAACTAGCCTCCATCAACTATTATTGCTAGTCCACACCCACTAATTTCGATACAAAAATCAAAATCATCTGCAAACTACTCCTTGATCATTAGCGATTTTCCCAACACGAGCACTAGTTACCACACTCACCGGCAACCTAAACGGAAGCATTAACTGTATTTAGCCTAAACGCGCCCACACAGCATAAACATATTGTCATAATATTTTTGTCGATAATGAAAAATATTGGCGGTTTTATTTTCATAGATTGTTCTTAACGAATATTGATAGTATCTGGAACAATTAATTTAATTTTGGTGTAGCAATGAAAACCTTTATTTATTTTTTTCTCGCCGCTATTGCTGAAATCAGTGGCTGTTTTTCTTTCTGGGCATGGCAACGTATGGGTAAGTCTGCATGGTGGACATTACCGGGCACATTATCGCTGCTGCTATTTGCATGGCTGCTCATTTTGGTAGAAAGCAATATTGCCGGCCGTGCCTATGCAGTATATGGTGGTATCTACATCTGCTCATCACTGCTGTGGTCATGGATAGTAGAAAAATCCATGCCAGATAAATGGGACATCAGCGGCGCACTGGTATGCCTCCTCGGCGCTGCCATGATATTGATGGCACCACGCAGCTAAGATTGTAATTCATAATTTATTCAGACAGATTATCCCGTAATAAAGCATGGAAAGTGACAAGTAGGCAGGCTACGTCTAAACTTGTACTTTAGCTGAACAGACAATGGCTGTAGATAATTATGCTACTAAAAAGTTTACTTTCGCTGTCATTAGGTACCTTTGCACTGGGCATGGCAGAATTCAGTATGATGGGTATTTTGCCGGATGTAGCTGCTACTCTGCATATCAGCATTGCACAGGGCGGGCATTTTATTGCCGCTTATGCTATCGGCGTATGCTGCGGTGCCTGGCTGCTGGTATTAAGTTACCGCCTACCGCCGAAAACCATTTTGCTGTCACTGTCGGTACTGATTGCCATCGGCAATCTGCTGGCATCCATTGCACCCGGCTATAACACGCTGCTCGTAGCGCGTTTTATTTCCGGCCTACCGCATGGAGCGTATTTTGGTATCGGCTCGATTGTTGCCACTAAACTGGCGCCACCTGGCCGTTCCGCACAGGCTGTAGCGATGATGATTGCGGGTATGACGGTTGCCAATCTACTTGGCGTACCCGTAGGCACATGGCTAAGTCTGCATTTAAGCTGGCGGCTGGTATTTGCTTTGGTAGCCGTGGTGGCAATTGTGCTAATTTTTACCTTACAGCGTTTTATTCCGCAGATGGAACGGCTACCTGATACCGGCATTCTGGGGCAATTCCGTTTCCTGAAATCAGCCGCACCATGGTTGATCTTAGCGGCTACCACCTTTGGTAATGGCGGCATTTTTTGCTGGTTCAGCTATATCCGTCCCTTATTAACACAGGTATCCGGTTTCAATGGCAATCAGGTCAGTCTACTAATGGTACTGGCTGGTGCCGGTATGGTAGCAGGAAACTGGTGTGGCGGCCGTCTGGCGGATCGCTATACCCCCGGCCAGGTAGCTGCCGGTTTGCAAGGGCTGGCCGCAGTGTCATTGTTACTGATTTTTGTGTGTTCATCTGTCGGCTGGCTGTCGGCCACGCTGATGTGTGTATGCACATTCTGTCTGTTTGCAGTATCAGCACCACAACAGCTCCTATTGCTGCGCTTTTCGCCCGGTGGTGCGCTACTGGGTGCAGCCAGCGTACAGATGGCGTTTAATCTAGGCAATGCCATTGGTTCATACAGTGGCGGCGTGGCCATCAGCCACCAATGGGGTTATCAGTATCCGGCACTGCTCGGGGTACCGTTAACTTTAATCGGCTGTGCCTGCCTACTGTGGTTTCACCGTCGCTACGAAAGTCAAGGACGAGCAATCTGAAGCATACGGAGGTAATGATGAGCGATACAATACCGGAAAATATCCAGCAACGCCTGCATCTGGCAATTAAACATGGTAATCAGGCCGAGCAGCAGCGTCTGTGGCATGAGTACAGTAGTCTACAGGGCTTTAGCAACGAGTGGGTAATGTCAGCACGACTGGGTCAGGACGGCTATACGGAGGAACAGGCACATATGGTAGCCTGTCTATTTGGCCGTTGTTAGCATGCACAATGACACAACAGGAATATATGACTGAAATTATTATTGAAACCCATCCACTAGCACCGTTTCTGCCAGCCAATGCAAAGCTTCTAATGTTGGGGTCCTTTCCACCACCGGCCACACGTTGGAAAATGGATTTTTACTATCCGAATCTGCAAAATGATATGTGGCGCATATTCGGACTGGTGTTTTTTCAGAATAAAAATTATTTTCTTAGTAATGATCAAAAAGGCTTCAATGAGCCTTTAATTCGCGCTTTTCTTAACCAACGTGGCATTGCCATCAACGATACAGCCTATCAAATCAAGCGCCTGCAAAACAATGCGGCGGATAAATTTCTCGAAGTGGTAACACCAGTGGATTTAGCGGCATTACTGGTACAGATTCCAGACTGTCGGCACATAATGACCACAGGCGACAAAGCCACCACCACTTTATTGCAACTGCTCCCGGCAGAAACTCCGGTACCAACTATCGGCCATCCCAGTGAAACCATACTAAACGGACGGCAGCTGACCCTTTCCAGACTGCCTTCTTCTTCGCGAGCTTATCCACTCTCACTTGAGCGCAAAGCACAGGTTTATCAAGATTATTTTTCTAACATCGGTTTATTAAACTGATTTTTAATTTTCGGGAAAACATTAATGCATATTCTTATTTTCGGTGCCAGCGGCGGCGTGGGCAAAGCTTTGGTCGAACAGGCACTGGCAAACGGTGATGAAGTGACAGCAGCAGTACGTTCGCAGAAAAAACTTAATATCCAACCCCCTAAATTACATATTCGTCTTTGTGACGTGTTTGAGAAAGCCGATGTAGCAGCATTGTTTACAAACAACAGCCATTACGACGCAGTGGCCTCGGCTCTTAACACCAACCAAGGCATAAAGCCAGGCAATGATTTGGAACGTATGCTGAGCAATATCACCCCACAAATGCAACAGCATGGCATTAAACGCATCGTTTATTGTGCCTCCGCCGGCGTAGACAATGAGCTGGAAGGTGAACGTGGACAGGCCGCAATGGAGTTTTTACGCCATCCGCTGGCTGACCATCGTGCCGCCATAGCGCAAATTCAGGCAGCCGGTTTAGACGCAACCATCGTACGCCCACTTGGCCTAACCCACGATACCCTAACCGGAAAATATACTGAGGCAGCACGGGGCATACCAGCAGGCAGTGGCCGCATAGCACGTGCCGATGTAGCGCACTTCATGCTAAAAGCGTTACATGATGATGCCTATATCGGCCAGTCTGTCGCTTTGTCTGGCGTATGAATACAAAAACTGCTGCCAGAGCCAAGCTCTGGCAGCAGTTTTATTTTAATCAATTGTCTGCCACAACAGATAATCGGATTTTTATTTGTGAATTTTTTGGTAAAACGACGCTTCACCCTCGGGGCGGGTTTTAAACCGTTTATGCAGCCAGTAATACTGTGACGGCTGCTCTCGTACTCGTGCTTCGATAAAATCATTCATTCGTTGCGTATCGGCCACTATATCTTTACTGGGAAAATTATCCCATTGCGGATAAAACCGCAAGGTAACCTTGCCATCTGATTCCCGTGTCGGAATTGCTGGAACCACTTTAGCATTGGTTAAAGCAGCGATACGGCTCAGCCCAGCAATCGTCGCTGTGGGAATGCCGAAAAAGTTTACAAAAATCGATTCTCTTCGTCCGAAATCCTGATCGGGCAAATATAAAAACGGCGCACTGCTGCTTTTGATTTTTTTAATAATCGCACGCAGCCCTTCAGTGCGCCCTATCAGAAACACATTATTATAGCGATGGCGTCCCTTGAGAATCTGCTCATCCATCTGTTTATTTTTCTGATGTGAATACACACTGATTAAGGGTACATCTTGGTTGAGCGCATACACCGCCGCTTCAAACGCAGTAAAGTGCGGATAAAGTAAAATTACTTTTTCACCGGCGGCCAGCGCTTCATCAAGATAATGTTTGTCTTGATAGCGCACCAATTTTTTTAAACGCGCGGCATCACCATACCAGTACAGCCCATATTCCAGCAGCAGCATAGACATATGATAAAAATGTTCGCGCAATACTTTACGTCGCTGCTGCTCCGTCCATTCGGGAAAACAGTGGCGCAGATTAATCAAACCAATTCGCCGCCGTGGAGCAACTGCATAATAACTCAGCCAGCCCACACAGCGTGCCAGCGCATGAATCGCCCCTAAAGGTAGCAACTGCAGCATATATAAAAAAGCAAAAGCCAGTTTCATCATCATTACAATATTACCTACTGGTTTTTCAACCAGCCCAGCATTAAACGCCGTCTATTGTACACAAGCTGCCGTCAATTTACATTCACAGTTGTATCTAAGCCCTTTTCTTATCACTTACAGCCAAACAAAACCAGTTCATAAAAACACGGCCTGTATCGCAAATACACAGGCCGTATCAGATAAACCAAACTAGCTTAATGAGCTCCGCCACCTCCGCCACTGCCAAATGGCGGTTTAGCAAACCACACCAGCACAATCAGAACTAAAAATGTCATGCCATACAGCCAAAATAAATCATTGGCACCCATAATATGCGACTGCTGACCGATGGTCTGCTCGATTGAGCCTAATGGCTGTATTCCACTCATACCCAGCTGATTCATCCCCTGAATCGACTCATTCATAGTACTGTTATAAGGATGAATGTTCTCCACCAATTGTGTATGGTGTAATGCTTCGCGTTTATCCCACAATACATTAACCATCGACGTACCAATACCGCCGGCTAAAATTCGCACAAAATTAGAAATACTGGAAGCACTGGCAATCTGCGAACCAGACATATTCGACAAAGTGATTTGGGTTAACGGCATAAAGAACATCGCCATTCCAATACCCTGCACAAACTGCGGCCAGAATACATCCATAAAACTCATACCGGCATTAAAATTAGTCCGCCAGAAGAAACAGATGGCGTAAACGGTGAAACTGATAGTCACCAATACCCGCATATCCAGCCGGTTGCCAAACTTACCAATTAGCGGCGACAGCAATACTGGGAAGATACCAATCGGTGCCGTTGCCAGCCCTGCCCATGTTGCGGTATATCCTAGCTGCATCTGCAACAGCATCGGCAATAGCACAATGGCCCCCATATACGTCATATAGGCAGTACTGAGCGTAATCACCCCTACAGTAAAATTACGGTCCTTAAACAAGCGCAAGTCCACAATCGGATACTTTGCATACCATTCCCAGATAATAAAGTAGCTCAGGCACACTACCGCGATTACCGCTAGCGTAATGATTTCATTGGATGAAAACCAGTCTAGCTCATGACCACGGTCAAGCATCATCTGCAATGCACCCACACCGACTACCATTAGCGACAGACCCATACGGTCAATAGGCTGGTGCTCAGTTTCGGTTTCACGTTTTTTAAGCATCTGCCAAGAAATACCGGCAGCCACCAAACCAATTGGTACATTAATAAAGAAAATCCAGCCCCAATGCCAGTTGTCACTGATGATACCGCCTAGAATCGGCCCAAAAATCGGTGCCACAATAATCACCATCGACCACATCGCCAACGCCATTGGGCGTTTTTCCGGCGGATAGGCAGCCATCAGCAGACTTTGTGACAACGGAATCATCGGCCCAGCCACAGCACCCTGCACCACGCGGAAAAACACCAGCAAGGCCAGACTAGGCGCAATACCACATAAAAAAGAAGCAAGCACAAACGACAGTGTCGCCACCACAAATACTTTTACTTCGCCAAAGCGTCGCGCCAGCCAGCCTGTGAGTGGTACCGAAATAGCATTGGCCACGGCAAACGCCGTAATTACCCACGTACCCTGACTATTGGCTGCACCCAAATTACCAGTAATGGTGGGCAAAGCCACATTGGCGATAGTGGAATCCAGTACCTGCATAAATACGGCTAGTGACAGCGCCACCGTAACCAGAGCAAGAGCCGGACCTTTCAAGGGAGAATGCGTCATTCAAGCAAAGCCTTAATACAAAAACCTTCTCGGTGTAGCGTCAGCTCATTTCATGCCTCATGAGCACGAATATTCCTACTCACCAGAGAAAGCTTCTGAAATTAAAATAAAAATCAAGCCAGATCAACATCGCAGTAACCGCCACTGGCACGAGAACAATCACCCTGCGCCAGCAGCAATCGAATCATAATTAGGCAGAACAGAATTAGGGCGCGTACTGGGCAAAAATTTGCTCAATCATATTATTGATTGGCGTCCAATCAATCGCAGCCATATTGCCATTAGTAGGAATCGCCGTAGCAGCAGTTAAATCCTGACCATCCTGATTACGCGTATTCACTTCTACATCCATAGACAGACCTACCCGCAGCGGATGCGCAGCCAGCTCTTTAGGATCCAGTGCAATCCGCACCGGCACACGTTGTACAACTTTAATCCAGTTACCAGTCGCATTCTGTGCCGGCAACAGTGAAAACGCAGCACCAGTACCGGCAGACAGTCCGGCCACCTTACCGTGATAAGTCACTTTACTGCCATACACATCCGCTTTAATTTCCACCGGCTGACCAATACGTATCTTCGCCAGCTGGCTTTCCTTAAAGTTCGCATCTACCCAGACATTATTCAGTGGCACCACCGCCATCAGCGCCGCACCAGTTGCCACTTTCTGGCCTACCTGCACATTGCGTTTCGCTACCTGTCCATCCACCGGAGCCTTGATTTGAGTACGCTGTAAATCCAGCCATGCACTTTTCAGATGGCTAACCGCGGTCATCACAGCTGGCTGCTGACGCAGCGGCACATTATGGCCAAGCACAGCTTTAGCTGCATTTTCCTGCCCCTGCATGGCCTTCAGGTTTGCCTGCGCTTCCACTACCGCATCACGGGCATGGCTTAATTCTTCCGCAGAAATTGCATCGGTACCAGCCAGACTCTGGCGCCGCTGTAAATCAGCTTGCAAACGTTTTAACTGGGCCTGTTGTGCCGCCACCTGTGCACTGGCCTGATGCGACTGAGCCGTCTGCTGCTTATTCTGACGAATCGCATTAATCAGCTCATCATGCGCCCGCTCAAACGCCAGCTGCATATCACTGTTATCCAACTCTACCAACACCTGACCTGCCTTAACAGTCTGTGTATCATCCACGTTTACTTTTTGCACCGTACCGGTAATTTGCGGCGTAATCTGCACCAGATGGCCATTCACATATGCATCATCAGTGGATTCCTCATGCTGCCATACCAGCAGATACATCAGCAGAAAGCCCAGCGCAATCAGCACAAATACCACCGTCAGCAATACCAGCTTACGCTTGCGGCCGGCGGGCACACGTTCTGACTGCGGTTGTACCGCCGGTTGAGAGGTAGTCACTGCCTCATTGGTTTGCTTTTGTTCACTCATACGTCAATAGCTCAAGAAAATAGGAAATTAACACTCAGTTACTGATTATTGCCACTTGCAGGAATTTTAAAACCACCACCAAGCGCAGCATGCAGGTTATTCCAGCTCTGTTGCCGCCACGCAGCGGTTTTTGCTAAATCTGCCTGTGCACTTAAAGCTGCATCCTCGCGTTGCAACTTGGTAAGCGCATTCTCCAGACCAGCTGCATGGCGTCTATTGCTGGATACAGCATTTTTCTGCGCCACCCGCCACGCCTGCTGCTGTAAAGGCAATGCTTCAGAACTACGCTGATAGTCACTGACAGCATCGGCTGCCTGCTGCAAAGCCGTCAGCACCGTTTTATCGTATTGCGCCACCTGCTCATTGTAAGCAGAACGTTTACCAGCCAAAGCAGCCTGCAAACTGCCTGACGTAAATATCGGCAACGAAATAGCCGGCACAATACCCAGCATACGTGAAGAAGAATGCACCAAGTCAAACGCATCAACATGCGCCAAACCTGCCAGTCCTTTGATTTCTATATTCGGATAAAACGCTGCTTGTGCCGCTTTAATTCCAAAATAATCCGATTGCAGTAAAGCTCGTTGCGCCGCAATATCCGGTCGCTGCCCCAGAATATCGGCATGTAAACCATTTACCGCCACTTCTGGTACTTTCCCCAGCGGCTGCGGTACCATCGCTGGCATCTGAGCAGGTGAAACACCTATCAGCGCAGCCATACTGTGCCGGGCACGTTCGATATCCGCCTGCGTCTGGCGCAAAGCGCTTTGCATAGCCAGTACATTTTGCGACACAGCATATTCATCACTTGCTGGTTGCAGACCAGCACGAATCCGATTCGCCACCAGTTTCTGCAACGCTTGATTCACCGCAATACGCTTTTGCAACACATTAGCCTGCTCTTGCAACAACTGCCATTGCGTATATTGCGACACAATACTTTGGCTTAGTAGCAACCGTGCCTGCTCTTGCTGATAAGCGGCAGCCACACGCGCACCTAGTGCTGACTTAATCAAATTACGCTGCTTACCCCAAAAATCAAAAGTATAATTAACTGCCAGCGCAGCCATTTCATTGCTAAACACATGATTCGGGTCATCACCCGCTCTGTTTGAATCTGGTTTCGGATTTAGGTAAGCGGCCACACCATTAGCCTGCAAAGCTACCTGTACACCAGCCTCCCCTTTGGTTCCACGCCATTGCGCTTCAGCCTCAGCAAAACGAGCAGCGGCAATACGTAAATCCGGGGCACTAGCAAGACCCATATCCATCAACTGATTCAATAACGGCTGATTCAGACTAAGCCACCAGCTCTGCTTTGACTGTATGGTTTGACCGGCTGGCAAATGCAGCTGGGCTGCATCCTGCGGGGTTTGTAACTCAGGCTGGCGGCCAAAATTGGCACAGGCAGACAACAACAGCAAAGCCAGCGGGCTGACAAGAGATAACTGACGCAATCGGCGCGCAAATACAGTTAATTTCATGCAAATCTCAGCAAAAAGTTAAGCAGCAGTTAATAACTTTGTTAAAAGCTGCTGCAATTGTTCATATTCTGGTTCACTCAGGGCTGACCATACCCTCCGGTGCACCTCATTGGTTTCCGGACTGACACGTTGAATCAAATCCTCACCGGCCTTAGTTAATTTCAGCGTAATTTTGCGCCGATCTAAAGGATGAGTTGAACGAGTAGCCCAGCCATTTACAACCAGATCATCAGACAAACGCGTAGCACTAGTACGGGTGAGATTAAGAATATTGCTTAGTTCCGAAGGTAAAATCTCATGATTTGGCCGCGCATACACAGCCAGCAGCGCATGCCACAAGCTTTCGGACAAATGGTGTTTATGCAAACGCTCATTCAGCTGATTGTGAATCGTTGCATGCACCAAACGCACCAGACGGCTTAGCATTACCAGCTGAACATTCATGCTCGGCATTTTCACTGCCAGCACCCCCAAAGTAGCTTCCAGTTCGGCAGCAGGAAGAGAAAAACCCATTTCAGAGCACCTCAAAGTCCATAAAATAAGCCATTATAATAAATTTATCTCTTATTATAAATGGAGCTTATAGTTTGGCAGAGAATATTCCAACCCCAAAATAGTCACTATAGCATCAAAATTTTAAAATTTTTTGCTTATCAATCTGCATGCTACAAAATTAATTTACACCACCCATCCCATACCAACGTTATTTTCCGTTACATCAGCATAATCAGTAGCTCAACAAACTGAACCACCAGACAACACTAGCAAAAACCATCTGCCGTCAGCTGTATCGTTGCAGAAAAGAAACATCAAGCTATTCAACCACACCAAACAGCAGCCCGAATGAAATTATCCAATTCGCAAATAGAACTTATTAATAAACCGCTACAGACATCAATCGGATAAGTGTTTCCTAAACAAAATAAAAAACAATCACCCCAAACCACCCTAATTCGTTAAGACCATAATTATATTTAATAACAGATTAAATATTTAGAGTTTTTGAAATTTTTTACGCCGTATTAACCAGATACCGGCTTTTTCTGGCTAGTGTCAACAACCTTTCACACCAGTCGGCAACAAAATTGCACCATACACTATGTACAAAACTCTCGTTTTCTTAGCAAACCAACCACCAATACGCACACAAACTGTCACTTCAGCTCATTTCACGACCAATCGTCAGCCTGCTTTAAGCATTATTTTTCTCTTTTATACAAATATCCTTATCAGCTGCATACAATAAAAAACAGGCTGCTTAAAAGCAACCTGTTTGTATCAACCCATCTAAATCAGATACCCGCAGCCTCACGCAGCAACTGAGCTTTATCCGTACGCTCCCAAGTAAATTCCGGCTCTTCACGTCCAAAATGGCCATATGCTGCTGTTTTAGCATAAATAGGGCGCTGTAAATCCAGCATTTTAATAATTCCTTTCGGACGCAAATCAAAATGCTGTTGCACAATCTCAATAAGCCGACTTTCCTCAATCTTACCGGTACCGAAAGTATCGATTGCAATCGAAGTCGGCTGCGCAATACCGATAGCATAGGAAATCTGAATTTGACACTGGCTAGCCAGACCGGCAGCCACAATATTTTTCGCCACATAACGGCAAGCATAAGCAGCAGAACGGTCTACCTTGGTGGGATCCTTACCCGAAAATGCGCCACCTCCATGCGGCGCTGCACCACCGTAAGTGTCCACAATAATTTTGCGTCCAGTTAATCCACAGTCGCCCTGCGGCCCACCAATCACAAAACGTCCGGTCGGATTAATCAGATACTGAGTATCTTCAGTTAGCATTTCAGCAGGTAATACCGGCTTAATAATCAGTTCCTTCACCACCTCAACCAGTTCTTCACGCCCGATTTCGGGATCATGCTGCGTAGAGAGCACCACCGTATCAATGCGCTTCACCTTACCGGTTTCACTATCATATACACAAGTCAGCTGCGCCTTTGCATCCGGACGGAGCCACGGCAGTTCACCGCTTTTACGTACTTCACTCTGGCGCTGCATGAGACGATGCGCATAATAAATCGCAAACGGCATCAGCGTCGGGGTTTCATCACAGGCATAACCAAACATCAGCCCCTGATCACCGGCACCCATATCCAGATCCAACCCCTCACCCTCATTCACACCCTGCGCAATGTCAGGCGACTGTTCGTCATAACAAACCATGACTGCACAGCCACTGGCATCAAAACCCAGCTCGGATGAGTTATAACCGATACGCTTAATCGTATCGCGGGCAACTTGTATATAATTAATATGTGCGCGTGTGGACACTTCGCCGGCCAGCACACACAAACCGGTATTAACCAACGTTTCAGCAGCTACGCGCGCTGAAGGATCCTGCGTCAGGATAGCGTCTAAAATAGAATCGGATATCTGGTCGGCAACTTTATCCGGATGTCCTTCCGAAACCGACTCAGAAGTAAACAGAAATTCACTCATAATTGGCGGATACTTTCTGATGCTAATATTGCTTTATGGGCAGTTATAGATGCTTTTGTTACAATGTCGCCCAAATTTTGATTTGAGATACAGAACAGATGCAAAAGCTGGTTTATTTCGTATTTTCCTTATTGGCGTTAATCCCCTTGCCAGTTTTACAGGGCATCGGCTCAATACTGGGGCGCCTTGGCTTTTACTTCGCCACCAGTGAACGTGAACGCACAACCAAAAATCTGCATTTTAGCAAAATTGCTGCCAACGACCAACAAGCAGAAAAACTAGTCAAATCCATTTTTGCTGAAACTGCCAAGAGCGGATTAGAGCTGTCCATCGCATGGACCCGCTCCAGCAACCACATCGTATCCTTGTTCAAAGAAGTGCACGGCTGGAAACACATTGAAGAAGCCATTGCAAATAAACACGGGCTGCTCCTTATTACCCCGCATCTAGGCAATTACGACCTTGCCGGCCGCTACTTGAGCGAAAAACTACCATTCCCTCTCACTGCCATGTACCGGCCACCCAAAATAAGCTGGCTGGAAAGCGTCATGAATAACGGCCGCGTGCGTGACAACGGCTACACCGCACCAGCCAACATGCAAGGCGTGAAACAAGTAGTACGGGCATTAAAAAACAAAGAAGCCACCATCATCTTGCCTGATCAGGTGCCTGGAGAAGGTGAAGGCGTCTGGGCCAACTTTTTCGACCGGCCAGCCTATACCATGACACTGGCTTCACGGCTCGCCATCATGCCTAATGTAACAGCCCTATTCTTTTGCGGCGAACGCCTACCCCATGGCCGCGGCTTTGCCCTGCACATCGCCCCACTTACTGGCACACTCACCGGCAACAGAGAACATGATGCACAAATCATTAATAACAATGTTGAAGAGTGGGTTAAACGTTTTCCCAGCCAATACCTATTTGGCTACAATCGTTATAAACAGCGCCATAACAAACCCGCACCCTAGGCTAAATCATTATATATAAATAGAAATTTAGCCAATTTCCAATATCGTGTTGTTTATCTGAAAAAAATAATTACACAGACATGGCAATCTTCTCAATTAAAATTGACATCAACACACTTTGTAGCAGCACATAAAAACAATTCAAATATGTGCTTTTAAACATAATTAATTATCATTAAATTTATAAAAATAGCATCTCAACAAATAAAATTTTCATTCAAGATAATTAATTAAACCCAATAATCACCATAAAACAATCACACCACAACTGAACTAAAAAAATGTTTTCCTGACCTTTGTTTGCGCTATAGTGCTTGATTAGTTAGCGTTAGCAAATTAATACGTTTGTCGATAGATTAACCATCATCATTTACCATAACATATTGATTTATATTTAATTTAAATATATAAAAGCAATGATACAACATTCAAATTACGGCAGCACCTGCCCGAAATCGCACAACAGGTCAGTCAGGAACAGATGGTAAACTTCAGCGGCATCCTCGTCAGTCTTACAGGCAGCTTACCCCAAAGTCTCAGCACACCGGCTATTCAAAGCAGCGCCATACATAACTTACCTTGCTAGTTGCTCTTACAAAAACTGCTTATCAAGTTAACTCATAAGCAGTTTTTGTAAGAGCAAGAAACAAATTTTTGTATCAAATTGCTGCCATACGGCTAATATTCAGAATCCTCAATTACAATATAATACAACTAACTTACGAAGACATCACACCAACTTTCAATGTTGGTACTTGTTGTGTTTTTCTCGACCTTATTAGGAAAAGCACAGATTAGACACTAAACAACTTGCTACACAAATTTGGAAAACCACAAATCTTTGTAGCCAGAGAAAATACTGTACTTTTGTGATATGCATTTCATCTTTTTTACTAAGCGTACCCAATACTTCCAGAATTTGGCTGCTCAAATGATTAAATATTCACTTCAATCAATTAATTCTCGGTTTTACATACACGCTTAAGTTTACAAATTCTAGAATTGAATATTATCAATTTCAAATTGAAAATAATATTCAGTTTTTTACAACACTAATTCTAAAATAATTTTACATATAAATCACTTAAAAACAATTATATATACAAAAAGAAATGTATTTGATTTGATAAGAATATAGATTTTAATAATCAATATAGAGGAATTTAATTAAGTATAATAAAATTTTAATTAAACAAGTAGTTTAATAAAGTATTCTACTATCTCAATAAATATTCGAATAAATATTATGAAATATGAATTCCAAATTTCTAATTCTATACTAGAATGGATTGCACACTCACAATCTAAGGATGTTAGAATTCTCGCGCAGGAACTCGTGAAATCCGAAGAAAAAATTGATAGATTTGTCAATGGTATAGTAAACAAGGCTCAGGCTTTAAGATTAGCTAAACTGGCAAACATTCCTTTCGGATTTTTATTTTTAGATAAACCACCAGAAATAACACGCCCAACATTACCAGATTTCAGAAATACACAACAAGCTGTACCTTTGAGTACTGATTTCTATGATACTCTTGAAGATATAAATAATAAGATAGAATGGTATAAAGACTTCCTCAAAAAAGAAGACATATATAATAAACTTGATTTTGTAGAACGCGTTGATTACAAAATTTCTGAACCGGAATACGTTGCTCAAAATATAGCAAAGTCTATTGGTTTTAATATCGAAACCGATTTAGATTCATTCAGAGAAGAAAGTGTATATTTTAAAAACTTAGTAACTCGATTTGAGAATCTTGGTATTTTGATTTTTCAAAATGGTATTGTCAAAAACAATACCAAAAAACCGTTAAGTGTCAATGAATTCAGAGGATTTGCAATTACCGACAATTATGCTCCCGCTGTTTTTATTAATACTAAAGATTCAAAAAATGCTCAAATTTTCACATTGCTTCATGAAGTTGCTCACCTATGGATTGGAAAAGAAGGAGTATCTGATTGGTCTGTTAACGATAATGCCACGGAGGCATTTTGTAATGAAGTAGCAGCTCATTTTTTAATGCCTAATGATATGTTTAAGCAAAAATGGCAGACAGAAAGAAAGAAATTCCCTAATTCTGATATATACGACACTATTAACGTAATTAGTAAGATATTTAAAGTCAGCAGACTTGCTACTACAATCAAAGCGGTAAAACTGAAATTAATTGCTAGTTCTTACATCAATAGTGTGAAAAATCAACATAATGGACAACAATCAAAGAAAGCAAATACAGGCGGTAATCCTTATAAAAGTTATCCTCTACGCAACAGCACGCGCTTAACTAAAATAATTCTGACACAAACAATAAATCAACATATCTTGATATCAGAAGCGGCCAAATTATTAAACCTGAAATCACCTTCAGTAATGAAGCTATATAGCAATATGAGGGATAGTATTTAGTATGGGAAAATTCTTAATTGACGCAAACGTTTTTATTCAGGCAAAAAATTTTCATTATCAATTCTGTTTCTGTCAAGGATTTTGGAATTTTTTATTAAATCTTCATGAAAAAAAGATTCTTTATTCGCTCAAATCCGTTTATCATGAATTAGTTGAGGTTAAAAAAGATGAGTTAGCAATTTGGGTACAAAAAAATATACCTGAATCATTTTGGCTGGATGACTATGACGCTATAGAAAAATATGCTGAAATCATTAAGTGGGCTCATAATAACCCAAGTTTTAAGCCAGTGGCAAAAAAAAATTTTGCTGATTTGACAACTGCGGATCCATGGCTAGTCTCATATGCGGCTACATTTAATTACTCAATAATTTCTCAGGAAAAATCTAATCCATTTTCACCTAGAAAAATTTATTTAGCCGATGCAGCCAAAGAGTTCAGAGTCCCCTATTTTACTATTTATGAATTTCTAACAGAATACGCCAAAGCAGACTTTTGCTGTAAAGAAATTAATGAAATTTCTGATATTGAAAACCCATCTGAATAGTATTAATTTTCAGATTAATTTTCTGTCTATTTATCAAGCATACAAAAAAAAGAGCCACATGGCTCTTTTTTTGTATTTGTAAACTGTGTTGGCAGTGGCAATACAGATTAACGTTTGGAGAACTGTTTCGCACGGCGTGCTTTACGCAGACCGAATTTCTTACGTTCAACTTCACGTGCATCACGAGTAACCAGACCAGCAGCAGACAGAGTTGGTTTCAGCGCTGCATCGTAGTCAATCAATGCACGGGTAATACCGTGACGAATCGCACCAGACTGGCCGGTTTCACCGCCGCCTACAACGTTTACTTTAATGTCGAAAGATTCCAAATTTTCGGTCAGCACTAATGGCTGACGTACAATCATGCGGCCGGTTTCACGACCAAAGAATTCATCCAGCGGACGGCCATTAACAATAATCTGACCGCTACCTTTTTGCAGGAAAACACGAGCCACTGAACTTTTGCGGCGACCCGTGCCGTAGTAATATTTACCGTTCATTGCGTGTCCTTAGATTTCCAAAACTTTAGGTTGTTGAGCAGCATGGCCATGTTCTGAAGTTGCATATACTTTCAGTTTTTTAATCATAGCGTAGCCCAACGGACCTTTAGGCAACATACCTTTAACGGCTTTTTCCAGCGCACGGCCAGGGAACTGGTTTTGCATTTCTGCAAAGGTACGCTCGTAAATACCACCCGGGAAGCCTGAGTGGCGATAGTATTTTTTGTCAGTCTGTTTCTGACCAGTTACACGCAGTTTGTCAGCATTGATTACAATGATGTAATCGCCAGTATCAACATGTGGCGTGTATTCTGGCTTATGTTTGCCACGCAGACGGCGAGCGATTTCAGCAGCCAGACGACCCAGAACTTTGTCTTGAGCATCAACCACATACCAATCGCGCTTCACCTCATGCGGCTTAGCTGAAAAGGTTTTCATAGGAGCTAATCCAGATAAATATACGAAAGCTTCTAATATTAAAGATTAATCAAGTGATTGTCAATTGCTAAGCTTGGTCATACAACAATCTCTCTATCCTCAGCAACATAGGCAGGCTGTGCTTTTCACGCTTGCCGGCCTGTTTAACCGATGCGCCTGAAGGGCGGCAAACATGCCAGTAATTGCTTGCCATAGCGCGCTGTCAGAATACGGTTATCCAGAATAGTCACACGGCCATAATCTGTTTCGGTACGAATCAGCCGTCCAACGGCCTGTATCAGCTTAATGCTGGCTTCAGGCACAGTAATTTCCATAAAAGGATTGCCGCCACGAGCTTCTATCCATTGATTACGGGTTTTTTCAATCGGATTATCCGGCATCGCAAAGGGCAACTTAGCAATGATCACCTGTACACACATTTCACCCGGTAAATCTAACCCTTCAGCAAAACTGTCGAGTCCAAATATAATGCTGGGTTTTCCATCGGTAATAGCCTGATGATGGCGCTGCAAGAGAACTTGCTTAGGTAGTTCTCCCTGCACCAGCAACAAAGGTAAATGGCTGTAGGGTAATTTCAATGCCACTTCTTGCATCTGCCGGCGGGAAGAAAACAGAACCAACGTTCCAATGGCTTCGTTTTCATTAATCAGTTTTGGAAGCCACTCTACAATTTCGCTGGTATGAGCAGCTGCATCTTTCGGACTGGCAGTCAGTGCAGGTATATATAGCTCCCCTTGCTCGGCAAAATGAAACGGGCTATCTAGTGCCAGCATAGTGGTATCTGTTAACCAATTAAGGCCAGTTTGTTTTAGCAGCAAATCAAAAGTACCTAACGAGCGTAACGTTGCCGAGGTCAGTAAAGCGCCTGCCGCACGTCGCCATAGACCACTGGCCAGTTTGCCGGCACTGGTAATCGGAGAAGCATTAAAACTGTAATCAACTTTATCTTTACTCGTTCGGGTAATCCATTTAGCCAGCGGTGCTTCCCCTTCAACATTTTCAGTTGCGAGTAAATCCCAAACATCAACCACTTGCTCTATACGCGCCAGCAACATACCCAGATCACCGCTAAGCCGGTCAAGCAAACTGCTGTCCTGATTTTTATCACGTCGTGCGGCCGATAGAGCCTCATTCAGACTATTGATGTGTTTAAGCAGCATGCGTGCGGCCAAAGCGGTATTATCAACCAATATTTTCAATGTAGCTGGGATGACGCCATCCGGCCACAACCAGCTACTTTCATCATGGCCATCTTGTGCCGCCAGGCTGGGTTCATCAGCCAAATGCATCATCCATTCCTGCAAATTTTCCTGCAAAGCGGAGGCTGCTTCTGTAGCCATTACAGCAAGTTCACTTTTATCCAGCACACCAGCTACTTTATCCACAACATTACCAGTGCGTTCTAAAAACCATAATGCTTGATTCAAGCTGTGTTCAGCCGCAAACTGCTGCAAAGCTTTGTGTGGCAAATGGTGCGCCTCATCTATACAATAAAAGCTATTGGAAGGTGATGGCAAAATAACGCCACCGCCCATACCGATATCAGCCAACAATAAATCATGGTTAGCCACCACCACATTTACAGTTTCCAGCGTTTCTCGCGCCAAAAAAAACGGACACTCCGGTCGATTGGGACACCCAGCTTTCAAACAGCCGTGGCGGTCATTGGTAACTTTCTGCCACAGACCATCATCAATCTGTTGCGGCCACGTATCTCGATCTCCATTAAAAGTACGGTCAGCAAACTGGTCGCCCATATCACGTAATACCGCCAGCTCCTCACTTTTAGGTTTCCGGTCCCACAACGCCTGCTGTGGTTCAAACCCTTGTAAACTATCCTGTGCGTTCAATTGGGTTAATTGATACAGTTTATAGGGACACAAATAGCGACCACGCCCTTTGGCGAGTGCAAAGCTGAGATTCAGACCACTGTGTCTGACCACAAAGGGTAAATCACGCCCTACTAGCTGTTCTTGTAAAGCTACAGTGGCACTGCTGACCACGAGAATTTTGCCGCGCGTCTGCGCCATAATCCCGCCGGCCAACAGGTAGGCCAGACTTTTGCCTACACCTGTAGGCCCCTCCACCACCACAATTGATTCTCCATTGCGCTGTGGTGCTTCTCCACCATCCTCCTGCTGTTGAGTGCGTGAAAATGCATTAGCAATCGCGGCCACCATCTCCCGCTGTGCCTGACGTGGCCGGAAATTAGGCAGACTTTTGGCGATATTTTGGTAATGTTCGCGTATCGCGTTTTTTTCTAAATCTGTGAGCATAACTAGTCAGACAAAAGCAAATGACATAAACACTTATTCTATTTAGTAGTAAAGTTATTTAAAATCAGTATATTCGCAACGTAATTCCAATTATATACTGATATTCCATATTAAATTTCAGCAGGTCCATCATGAACAAAATTATTTATCTTGTTATAACCTGTCTGGTAGCCACAGGCTTGATAGCCTGCTCCAAAACACAACAGGATAACGCATCCGCCGCAACGGCTACTAAAAAAGAACTCGTGTTCGGTGCATCCGCCATGCCCTACACCACCATATTTGAGCAAGGCGTTAAGCCAATTCTGGAAAAACAGGGTTATAAGATTAAAACCTTGAATTTTTCCACGCTGGAAGTGAATAATCAATCTGTAAATAATGGACAGGTTGATTTCAATCTGGATCAGCATACTGCCTATCTGAATGTTTTCAACCGTGAAAAAGGCACACATCTATATCCGCTAGTGCATATTCCAACCGTACCAGCTGCCATTTATTCAAATAAATACACCTCCATCCAGCAGGCACCCAACGGTGCCAGCGTACTGATTCCAAGCGATCCGGCTAATACCTCACGTGCATTACGTATTCTGACCGATAACCACTTAATTCAGTTAAAACCCAACACCAATCCAATACTCGCAACCACACGAGACATTGCCAGCAATCCTAAACTACTAAAAATCAAAGAAATTGATTCAGTTATGATTCCGCGCACATTAAATGAAGTGGACTTCGGGTTCGCCTCAGGGGGCATTGCCTATCAGTCCAAACTGGATCCGAAAAAAGCTGTTCTGCGTGAAAAGGTGATTCCGGAAATGGAAATGGTGGTCACCATCAATGAAAAAAACAAAGACACACAATGGGCAAAAGATTTAAAAGCAGCTTATCAGTCAGATGAATTTAAACAATTTATGCAGAAATACAATCAGAACCAAATGTGGGTAATGCCACAGGCTGAATAAGCTGCCTGATAATACTTCTTTTCTGAGGATAACCGGTAATACTTTACAAGTATTACCGGTTATCTATTTTATTGTTATTTGCCACGATACAGAATCGTAGCATCATTTTTTATCAGCCTGAAGGCAAATTCCATTCTTAAACAACATAACATTAAATTTAAATACATTTTATAATATAAAGATTACAAAACTTATCTGCACAAGCATGACTCTCTATAGCATCAAACCTGCTTTTCAAAAATTGCTACGTCCACTAATGTTTTGGCTGTACAGAAAAGGCATTACAGCCAACCACATTACGCTAACTGCTATCGGCCTTTCAGTTTTAATAGGTGCCATCCTCGCTCTGTTTCCTTATCCCAAATTATTTTGGCTGTTGCCGATTACTTTGTTTATCCGCATGGCGTTAAATGCACTGGATGGTATGCTGGCACGCGAATGTAATCAACAAAGCCGGCTTGGTGCGGTATTAAACGAGCTTGGCGATGTATTATCTGATATTGCGCTGTATTTACCATTTATATTATTACCCCACAGCAATACAGCCAACGTACTGGTTATGCTGTTCTGTGCAGCCTTAACTGAATTCAGTGGCATTCTCGCGCAAACCATTAACGGCATTCGCAGCTATGCTGGCCCGATGGGAAAAAGTGACCGTGCGCTGATTTTTGGTAGCTGGTCTTTACTGATAGCTATCTGGCCAAATTTAACAATTTGGAATAATTTCATCTGGTGTGCCTCTATCCTCTTATTGATTTGGACTTGCATTAACCGTTGTCGCAGCGCCATACATGGAGGCCGTTAATATGCTGCTACAAAAATCCCTATTGGTTATCTTCAGCCTTTTACTGTTGGCAACAATAATCAACGGACTACTAGTTTGCCTGCAAAAAAATAAAGATTGGCGCGAACTCACCCTGCGTATCCGCACATGGTGGGTAATTGTTATTTTGTTTTCACTAGCACTGATCAGCCCATGCTGGCTTGGATTAAGTTTTTTTGCTTTAGTGAGCTTTATAGCTTTAAAAGAATATTTAACTCTGGTTCCCGCCCGCCATGCAGACAGAATGCCCATATTATGGATGTTTATTACCATTCCGATTAACTACTGGTTAATCGGCATCGACTGGTACGGATTGTTTATCGTATTCATACCAGTATATATGTTTCTATTTTTACCAGCTCGTATGGTTATTGCTGGCGATACCAGACATTTTTTGCGCACAGTTTCTCAGCTCCAATGGGGATTAATGACTACTGTATTTGCTTTCAGCCATGTTGCCTGTCTGCTGGTATTACCCAATGATAAGCAGCAAACTGGAGCTTTATTAGTTCTGTTTCTCGTTGGACTGACAGAATTCAACGATATTACCCAATATCTATGGGGCAAATCACTTGGGAAAATCAAAATCACCCCAAAAGTTAGTCCGAACAAAACACTGGCCGGTTTGGTTGGCGGCATAGGTAGCACCACTATAGCAGCCATGTTATTAGGCCCTATACTGACACCTTTGAACTGGAGTATGGCCATACTGGCCGGATTGATTATCAGTGTCAGTGGCTTTTGTGGAGACATTGTGATGTCAGCCATCAAACGTGATATCGGTATCAAAGACAGTGGCACACTACTACCTGGGCACGGCGGCATTCTTGACCGCCTTGATTCATTGATATTTACGGCACCAGTATTTTTTCATTTTGTCCGATACTTTTACTACTAAGCCATGCTGAAATCATTACTCAAACCATTATTTGCCTTATGCATCGTATGGCCAGTTATGCGTTTATGGCTGGGTTTACGTATCCACCAGCACCAGAATCTGCCTAAACAAGGGCCGGCTATTCTCGTTGCCAATCACAATAGCCACATGGATGTGTTTGCATTAATGTCACTGTATTCTCCCATGCAACAGCGTCAGATTCATCCAGCTGCAGCAGCAGATTACTTTCTCAGCAATAAATGGATGGCATGGTTTGCGCTCAATGTACTGAATATTATTCCGGTTACACGCCAGAATAACGGTCAAGGTAATCCCTTGCAAGGCTGTGAAGAAGCCTTACGCAAAAACAAAATTCTGATTTTATTTCCAGAAGGCTCCCGTGGTGAACCTGGCAAAATGCAGCCATTAAAATCAGGTTTATGGTATTTAAGTGCCACCATGCCTGACGTACCAATTATTCCGGTATGGTTGCAAGGCACTGAACAGATTATGGCAAAAGGAAATCGCATTCCCTTGCCGCTGTTTATCGATGTCAATATCGGTAAACCGATGTATTATCAGCCTGACAAAGAACAATTCAAAACAAACCTGTTAAACCATTTATTGGCATTGCGTCCACAGTATCGCAAAAAAGATTTTAACGACTGAACAATACTAGACCACAGATGATAGTTGCTTAGGGTTTAAATGAAAAAGCTCACTTTGAAATCAGTGAGGCCTTAATTAGGAACATTTAAGTACACCAACATTCAAATCCACACTGGGTTTCGTGTAAACGATCTACATGAACATTCCTCCAACAGCAATTTACTACGCACATCCTGAAGCAATTTAACTGCTACCATAACGGATTTTGTGATGGCATCAATCACCCGTGGCACTCACTATCCAAAATGACTCTTTAGTTGCAAACTTGCCAGAATAGATTATGCATAATATGGTTTAGAGAGAAATAAAATTACTGGCCATCGAAGCAACTTCTTAAAAAATTATTAAATATTAATGAATGGAATATTTTAGTTTTTTATGGTTCTACCTCACATTCATAAACCAAAATAATAAATAATTTAGCAGACAGAAACCTGATAAATTATCTATTTTTTCCCCCTAAGAAAAATTAATCAATTTATGACCGTACGAATTCTTACAGAAAAATGATTTTCGCATGAAAACACAATTTTTTTCTTCTAAGCATTTATTCAACTGAAGTGGCAATTTTCTTATGCAAATCCTTATTTTTGTCGCTCCCCTTATATCCGAATTAAAGCAAGTTTTACTGCGACTCCAGACATGCTTTATATGCTTATAGACTTTTACTACGCTTATCACCGCCCAGTTTTACACCCAGGCATATAGAAAATTTCATACTAGGTTGCCAAGTTAATCAAAGCAATTATTCTTATCTTATAAATATTTATACTCATTATGTACCGTTTCATGCTCTACCATTTTTTGTCACATCCATCCAAACGTTATCATTTGGCATGAAGGCGCAATAAAACTGACTTACAGGAATCCTACAACACATTTAAAAATTGGCTTTATACTGAATTACTAAAAAAATCAGCAAGTTCAGAATACAATAAATCATTATTGATGATATAGCTGCCATGATCATGGTCTGGCACAATTTTTAATTTGGAATGGGGCAAAGCTTCAGCAATTGAGCTAAATACCTCAGGATGATAAATATCATTTTCCGCCCCAATCACAAAAGCTGGCACAGTGACATCCTTCAGAGAAGATATATCAATCTGTGGCTGCTCCAACATCATTTTATACAACGGATCACCTGTTTGTTCATAGTACTGCTGCATAAACTCAAAAGTTTCAGCATTAAAATCCGCAGGCGAAAGATTCACTCCTAATAATGCCATCTTGGAAATCACAGACTGATCGTGTAGAGCAAGTAATAAAGAAACAATTGCACCATCACTAAAGCCAATAATATTAACCGGATCAATGGCCAAAGCCATAATCAATGCATAAATATCATCTGCCATCACTTTATAATCATAGATAGTAGTTTTTTCACTTAAACCATGATTACGGCTATCCACTGCATACACGGTATAATTATGGTGAAATTTTTGAATCAGTGGAGCAAAAATACTGTGATCTTCACCGTTCCCATGCAATAGTATTAAAGCCTCCCCACTTCCTGATTTTTTATAATTAATATTAATACCATTTACATTAATCATTTAGTTTATTCCATTTTTCTGTTTTTATTTCAGATAATTATCTATTGATATTGAAATCAGTCAAATAATATCATCAATCACAGAAATACAAACCAATTATTATTTAGCAATACAACATCTGTCTTATCTGATATAAACTAAGGGTCATATTATTTATTGATTCATTTAAATGAGCCTGAACATAGTTTTATATCAACCTCAAATACCTGCCAATACAGGCAACATTGCCCGTACCTGTGCTGGTACTGGTACCAGCCTGCATTTAATTCACCCTCTTGGCTTTTCAACAGACGACCGTATGCTTAAACGTGCCGGTCTTGATTACTGGCCTTATGTCGATATTCATTATCATGACAGCCTAGAAGCTTTTATTGAAATGACCGAAGCGCAAGCCAATGCACAAGTGTATCTAACCGAGACGTACGGCACACGTAACTACACAGAATTTGACTACAGCAACAGCAGGCAAGCAATCTATTTCCTCTTC
>NZ_JAFNPI010000030.1:0-32070 GCF_026535955.1 Snodgrassella sp. B3837 | reverse complement strand
CTCGCGTCTCAGCGAAGAAGGCGAACTATACGCCCCTGCATACACCCTGTCAACTACTTCCTCCACTTATTTTTATACAATACACCAAACCACTGTTCTAATAAGATTTATTTTTTCGCCATCACCCTTGGTTTGATCCTAATTTAGTTCTTCGTCTCTATTTCACCCTTTTGATGACTTTTTACTGCATTAATTTTGTTATTTAACTGAGATATCGTCTGTGTTACCCATATAAGCTTTCTTTAACTTTATCCAAATCTGTGCTGCAATTGGTTCAGTAAATGGGTCAAATTTTTTGCAATTTTAAGTAACTCTTTTGACGATAAGAAGGCTTTACTGCTTTTGTTGCACTTGCTGAGTTAGGTAATTATTGGGGGGCTCTTTCTTTTTTATTATTTTAATTTATTGATGATGTTTCCTTTATTACCACTTATTTTATGATTCAGATTTAATGCTTTTAAGTTTAAGGAAAAAGTGTAAATAGATCCAATAGTGCGAGATATGCATGTTTGAAAGGTATAGTTTATTTTGTTGTTTGATGTTTTTGTTATTTTTCAAGCAAAGTACCCTGAATGTGCTATTCATGAGTCATAGATTAATTATTTTTATTTGTTGTAATTTATTTTTTAATATCTTGCTATTTAGCTCTGATGAGTTCTTATTATTGTGTTTGATTCTTGTTATTGTGTGCTGGTCGATATTTGTGCTTATGATTTAAGCTTATAATTTGTTATTGTAGCTGGCGCTATTCTTTATTTATAGTGATTTTACGATTATGCCTCGTTTTTATGTTCCTGCAGAATTGTGTGAAGTAAATGCTTTTTCTTTACCTGATGCGACTGCTCGCCATGTACAAGTTTTACGCTGTCAGCCGGGAGAGCTGATTGAGTTGTTTAATGGTCAAGGTCTGGTATATGAGGCTGAGATTATGTCTATGGGCAAGAAAAATGTGGATGTAATGATTCATGACTGTAAAACCGTTAAGGTTGAGTCTACTTTGACAACCACATTGCTGCAATCAGTGTCGAGCAGTGAGCGGATGGATATGACGATTCAGAAAAGCGTAGAACTTGGGGTGTCTGTGATTCAGCCGGTATTGTCTGAACGAAGCAGTCAGCGCTTAGGTGGTGAACGGGCAACGAAAAAGCGGGAACGTTGGCAGGATATTGCCATTGCAGCATGTGAGCAATGCGGGCGAACTGTTGTGCCGGAAATTAGGCCTATTATGGATTTAGCCAGTGCATTGCAAGATGTGGCTGATGCTGATTTGAAGCTGCTAATGAGTTTGCGTAGGCCGCTGGCTTTGAATGAATTTTCTCAGGCCCATGCGGTGACGTTGTTAATTGGTCCTGAAGGTGGGTTGAGCACATCTGAGGAAGAACAAGCGACTCGGTATGGGTTTTCGGCATTCAGCTTAGGACCGCGAGTATTACGTACGGAAACGGCTTCTCTGGCGGCACTGGCTGCTATGCAGGCATTATGGGGGGATTTCCGTGGGTAAAGGGAATTAGCTTTGTGAACATGAAAAATTCAGCCAGTCTGTTTTAGCAACTGGCTGATATTATATTTAGTATTTTTCAGGTATGTAACGATAAGGATAGTTGGGTTCTTGGTAATCGCCTTTATCCTGTCGTTTAGGTAATTCGACTTTTTTGCGCGGTGTTTTTTTATACGGAATTTCGCTAAGGACGTGTTCAATGATGTTGAGCCGAGCCTTTTTTTTGTCGTTGGAGTCTACGATATACCACGGGGCCCATGAGGTATCAGTGGTCATGATCATTTCGTCGCGTGCTCGGGAATAATCGTACCAGCGGCTGTAGGATTTGATGTCCATGGGTGACAATTTCCAGATTTTACGCGGATCGTTTATGCGACCAAGCATGCGTTTTTCTTGTTCTTTCATGTTTACTTCAAGCCAATATTTGAGCAGGATGATGCCGGAATTGATGATGGCTTTTTCCATAAACGGAATGATTTCTAGAAACTCTTTACTTTCCTGTTCGGTGCAGAATCCCATTACGCGCTCTACACCGGCACGGTTGTACCAGCTTCGGTCGAAAATAACGACTTCTCCGGCAGCGGGTAAATGTGGAATATAGCGCTGCATGTACATCTGGCTTTTCTGGCGCTCACTGGGCGCAGGAAGAGCTACTACCTGAAATATGCGCGGGCTGACTCTTTCGGTAAGTGCTTTGATGGCACCTCCTTTACCTGCTCCATCACGACCTTCAAAAATGATGCATACTTTTTGGCCGGATTCTTTTACCCATTCTTGTAGGGCAACCATCTCTCCCTGTAATTTTTCCAGTTCTTTGTAGTATTTCTTTTTGGTAAGTTTTTTTTGTTTGTGCTTTTTGTCAATTGGGTTGTCATTTTGAGGTTGAGGCTGAGGCTGATTTATATTGGGTGCATCAGTTAGTGGTTGTTGTTTGTCTATCATGATTACCCCTTTGATGTTTGTTAATGATTAAATAAATTTAACTGTTATACACAGAATATTAATATTAACAATTGTTTGCAACTTTAGTTACGCATTTTTACATTAACATCTTAATACGTTTGTTTATATCTGCTTATTCTTCGTATCAAGCTTTATTAGGATCTACTTAATCAGTTGCCATTATCATTTTTAATCGTTATGCGCTGTTCATCTCGTACGGTAATCCACCACACAATCAAACCAATGATCGCCAGCGTGACGCCAACCCATGCTGTGCTGGTCCAACCCCAGCCAGCAGCTATGGTCAGTCCTCCAAGATAAGGGCCTAGTGCATTGGCAGCGTTAAAGGCGCTGTGATTTAATGCTGCGGCCAATGTTTGGGCATCTTTGGCTACATCCATAAGGCGGATTTGCAGCAAGGTACCAACGGCACCACTCATACCTATCAGGATAACCTGTATACATACCCAGTAGGGATAATGCACGGCAAAAGGATACAAGGCTAACATGGCTGCAGACCAAACGAGTAACCATGCAAGGCCAGTCATGACGTGGCGGCCTACTAGCCGCGGTACGATGATATTGCCAATGGTCATGCCTACGCCGTAGAGACACATAACTAATGGTACGTTTCGGGGTGACATGCCTGTGATGTTTTCGAGAGTTGAGGCCATATAGGCGTAGATGCCGAACATGCCGCCAAATCCTATGGCGCCTATGGCAAGAGTCAGCCATATCTGCCGGTTAGTCAGTGCACCTAGTTCGCGCACCGCACTGCTGTCTCCACCTTGCATACAGTGAGGTGGTAGAAAAACGGCTACAAGGATAACGGTGATGGCTGCCAGTATAGCTACAATTAAAAAAACGACACGCCAACCTAAGGCCTGTGCCAGCCAGCTGCTTAAGGGTACGCCAACAGTAGTGGCTATGGTTAAGCCAATCATCATTAATCCGACTGCTTGTGTACGCTTATCCGGCTGTACCATGGCTGCGGCAACCAACGCACCTACGCCAAAGTAGGCGCCATGCGGCAAGCCACTTAAAAAGCGAAACAGCATCATGCTTTTGTAATCAGGAGCAAGCATGGTACCCAGATGAGCCAGAGAGAAAAAAGCCATGAGCACCAGTAGTAGGCTTCGCCTGCTAAACCGAGCGCCAAATATGGCTATTACGGGTGCGCCTACAACGACACCAAGTGCATAGATACTGATTAGGTGACCGGCTGTGGGTTCGCTGATGTTCAGTCCGCTGGCAATGTAAGGTAATACGCTCATGGTAGCAAATTCAGTGGTACCAATGGCAAAGCCGCCAACGGCAAGGGCAAACAGGAGCCAGCGGGGATGTAGAATGCGGTTGAGTTCTGTATTCATAGGTATGTAGTTCAGCATTGATGCTGCTGAATTTGTTGTATAGTTGATTTGTTTTAGTCTAACTGATTGAGAATCATAAGTAAAAATACGGATTTTTTCTGAAATTTCTTGGCATTTTTTGAATGGGTTGGTGTAATGGTTATGAGGCAGAAAATGCGATGAAGTTTTTTGAGTAATTTTTATGCTGTTGCAACCATTTTGTACGCTGTTTTGTGGTGTTGGACATATTTATTTTAATGCAAAGATAATTTAATTTGCGATTGTTATTGTTTTTTTAGGGTTAGAAGGTCATTGTTTCTTACAGTTACGTTGCTATAGCAGGATATAATAAGTTTAATCGTGTACTTTTTATATACTGTTTAATTTTATTTGATTGGAATGAATGATGAGTAAGCCCAGTGCTCAAACCCTTGAAAATCGTCTGGATGATGCGCAGTTGCTGGCTGATGAGGCTAAGTATTGCTCTTTCGGTGATACGGTTCATTATGTTAATCCACCGAAAATTTTTGATGGCTGTGAAGGCAGCTATATGTACGATAAGGATGGTAAGCCGTATTTGGATTTACAGATGTGGTATTCGGCCTGCAATTTCGGTTATGCCAATGAGCGATTGAATAATGTACTGAAACAACAGGTTGACAGTTTGCCGCAGTGTGCAAGTCAGTATCTGCATCCTACCAAGATTGAGCTGGCTAAAACCATTGCTCAGGATATGAAACGCAAGTTTGGCCATGATGGACGGGTACATTTTAACGTTGGTGGTTCTCAGTGTATTGAAGATTCACTGAAAATCATTCGTAATGCTTGTGAGGGCCGTTCGCTGATGTTTGCGTTTGAAGGTGGCTATCACGGCCGTACGCTGGGCGCTTCTTCGATTACCTCCAGCTTCCGTTATCGCCGTCGCTACGGACACTTTGGTGATCGTGCGATGTTTATTCCGTTTCCCTATCCGTTTCGCCGTCCTAAAGGAATGACGGCTGAGGAATATGGTGAACATCTAGTGGCTGATTTTGCTCGCTTGTTTGAAACGGAATACCATGGTGTATGGGATCCGAAAGCAGGCCAAGCTGAATATGCAGCCTTTTATGTGGAACCGCTGCAAGGTACGGGCGGTTATATTGTGCCACCACGTAATTATTTTAAAGGTCTGAAAAAAGTTTTGGACCAATATGGAATTTTGCTGGTGGTGGATGAAATCCAGATGGGCTTTTACCGTACTGGTAAGTTGTGGTCAATCGAACACTTTGATGTTAAGCCTGATATGCTGGTATTTGCTAAGGCACTCACAAATGGTATGAATCCGCTGGGTGGTTTGTGGGCGCGGGAAGAATTGATTAATCCGCAAGTATTTCCGGCTGGTTCTACACATTCAACTTTTGCCTCTAATCCTTTGGGTACGGCTGTTGGCCTTGAGGTATTCAAGATGATGGCGGAAGTTGATTATGAAAAAATGGTGATGGAAAGTGGAGCTTACTTCCTTGAAGGCCTGAAAACGCTGGAACAACGCCATAAAGAAATCGGTGAAGTAGATGGTCTGGGTTTGGCTCTACGGGCAGAAATCTGTACTGAAGATGGTTTCACTCCGAATAAGGCTTTGGTAGATAAGATGGTCGACATCGGTATGTCTGGTGATCTGGACTGGCACGGTCAGAAAATGGGTCTGGTACTAGACATTGGTGGTTATTATAAGAATGTAATTACTTTTGCACCGTCATTACATATTACTAGGGCGGAAATCGATCAGGGCATTGAGTTGCTGGATCAATTGATTACGCGAGCTAAAAAAGAGCTGAACGCTTAAGCTACGGTATACGGCAGCTCAGCAATCGTTTTAGCTGGCTGCCCTTTGAGATTATATGAAATATCTAAGTCAACTGGAACCGGACGAGCTGGTGGAAACATTTCTGGCCTGCCCACCCCTCAATTTCAGCGCGTGGCAACTATCAAACGGCGTGCCTGCTTTTGCGACACGCTTTGATTTGCTCACGACTGCTGATACCGATTTTCAACAGAAGATACGGCATTGGCCTTTTTTTGATTGGTGGCAGCGTTTTCTACACCCTCTTACCTGTTTTATCGGAACAACAGTATCTGAGTATGCTCTGTTTTCACCACAACAACCGGCTCAGCAACTGGCAAAAGAAATATTACAAAGTTATGGCAAAAAATATCCGCTGCTGATTGTGAAAGATATTCCTCAACAATCACCATTATTAAATAAAGAAGCAAATGAGTATGCAAACGAGCTGATTCTGACTTTGAAGCAACAAGGTTTGATTGAAGTGGAAGGTCAGGCGCTAGCTTGGGTGCCGATTGATTTTCAGGATATTAATGAATATCTAGGGCGCTTATCCTATCAACGACGTAAAAATTTTCGCCGTAAGCTGAAAACTCAAACCCTAGTTGAAATAAGCTGCTTGCATAGTGGAGATGTTTGCTTTCAAGATGAAGTAGTTTTAGAGCAGTATTATCAGCTGTATTTAAATGTTTACAATCAAAGTGATGTACATTTTGATTTGCTAACGCGGGATTTTTTCCGTAGGTTGCTTCAGGACGGTAATAATCAGGCCAGAATTTTCACTTATCATTATCAGCAGCAAATGGTCGGCTACAATATTTGCTTTGTGCTCAATAATATGCTGGTGGATAAATATATTGGTTTTGCTTATCCGTTGGCACGCGAACTGAATCTGTATTATCTAAGCTGGTTTTACAATCTGGAGTATGCGAGAGAGCAAGGTTTGAAGTTTTATATAGCCGGCTGGACAGATCCGCAGGTTAAGGCTTCTTTAGGCGCTCAGTTTACTTTTACCAAACACATGGTGTATGTCCGCAACCCAGTTTTGCGTGCTTTGCTTAGTAAACTCAGTAGTCGTTTTGAACAAGATAAAAACTGGCAGGAAGCGCATAAGCAGGATAATCAGGACGGCAGATAGTATGAATAAAACGGTTATTCTGGATTTTGACAACAGTACTGGCACTATACCCGATGCTGTCAGAATTGAGCTAGGGCAATGGCAGGAGGCTATTCGTTTTGGATGTTCGCACGCTCGCTTCAGCCAGCTGAAGCAAGAACTCGAGCAAAAGTTACCGGAACACTATGGCACAGTTTTGATGGGCAGCGGTGATTATCATCATGTTTCGCTGTTGCTTATAAAACGTTTACAACAATATTTTACTGCTACAAAACCGATAGAAGTGGTTATTTTTGATAACCATCCAGACAACATGCGCTATCTGTTCGGGATTCATTGTGGTTCCTGGGTGAGCTATGTGGCGCAATTGCCTTTTGTCAGCCATGTGCATGTGCTAGGTATTACTTCCAAAGATATTGGCTTTGCTCATAGCTGGGAAAACCGGCTAGCTCCATTATTTCAGGGCAAACTTACCTACTGGAATATGGATGTAAAAATTGGCTGGGCCAAAAAAATCGGTTTGAGCCATGCTTTTCGTAGTTTTGCATCCCCGGAAGAGCTGGTTAGTGCTTTTATTCAAGCACAGCAACGAAATACCAGACCTGTATATGTTTCGATTGATAAGGATGTGCTAGCTAAGGATGTGGTGCAGACTAACTGGGATCAGGGACGTATGCAGCTTAATCATTTATTGTCCGTAATAAATTCGCTAAATCAACGCATTATTGGTAGTGATATTACTGGCGAAGTTTCACAATGGGAATATACAAGCTGGCTTAAACGTATGCTCAGTGCTATGGACAAACAGGAACCAATTCCGGAAGCCACGCTATCTGCATGGCAGCAACAGCACCATGCTGTCAATCAGCAGTTACTCTCAGCCTTAGTTCAGCACCCGCAAACCACACGCTGAATAACTGCACAAATTTGCTCAAATTGCGCATCTGTCAGCCAAGGGCTATTGGTAATGGTTAACATACGAGCCGCAAAATCTTCAGCATTGGGTGTGGATTCCTTTGGTACAATCGGCTTTAGGTAATCGTACTGCGCCAGTGTATGGATGAATAAGCGGGTTACGCCCAAGGGGCTAGTCCATAACTCTTTTAAAATAGCATCACGCTGTTGATTAGTCGGCAATAACACCATTAAAAATGGCCACACTCCCTGACCATACTGATCAACAATAACTTGTATAGCGCTGATTTTCTGCAACTGCTGAATCCGCTGTTGCGCTTGTAGGTGTAATGTTTGCAAAAATGCCGGTAACCTCTGGAAGGCATTGGTGGCAACATGTTGCCGTATATGGCTTACCCGATGCATAGGAATGTCGAAATCAAAATCATCGCCTACTGCTGCAATCCATTGCTGCTGACGCAAAGCTTTGCGCCGGCCGCGGCCATAGACAAAATGCAGACCGGCGGGATGATATAAAGCAGTATATCCGAATAGTTGTAGTGTACGCAGGAATTCCCATTTAAAACGTTGTGGTAATAGTTTATTGGCAGTTTTTTGTAAGCTCTTGCGCAATTGAGTTTCGGGAGCGGTAAGTAATCCACCCTCATACATGGTCAAACCTTTACCGGCAGCCAAACTGAATAGAACCACATCACCGTATTGACCGACTTCTGCGCCCAGAGCTTGCGCAGCATCTTCGATTACCGTTATCTGTTGAAATTGGGCTAACTTTTTAACACCAGCAACATCAGAGACCCGCCCGCCCAGATGAGTTGGAATGACCGCCAGCACTTTTTCATTCAATAAATTAGTTAAGTGCGCGGTCTCCAAATCAATACTGTTGGGTTTTAAATCGCAAAGCTGTATTTGCAAACCACAATGATGGATAGCTAATGCTACCAATGGACAAGTATAGGCAGGTACGATTACGGTTTTACGCTCAGGCTGTTGATGCGCTAGCGTAGTTAACGCTATCACCAGCGCTGCCGTACCCGAACAGGTTAGTTGTAATGGTGGCAAGTTAAAGCGTGCGCTTAATTTGTCTGCCAACGATGATTTTACCGGCAGCCAGTCCCGCCATTGCAGCGGTAAGCCGGCTGTAGGCGGATTTTCATAATAGTTAAACATAAACGGCACTAAAATTTAGACCTGAAGTAGTCAACAAGTTTTATCATCGTGACAGTTTTCATTCTGGACAATTTCTTTTTCTGCCAACGCCAGAAAGATGATACCACCCACAATAAATACTGCACCAATAATGCGTATGGCCGTAATATGTTCATGAAATAGAAAAGCTGAAACCAGCATGACTGTTACTACTTCCAGATGCGAAGCGGCAAAAGCTGGGCCGACCGGCGCCTTTTTCAGTAAGGCCATCCAAGTAAAAAAAGCACCAATATAGCCAGCAACAGCAATATAAACCCATGGCTGGGTAAAGACCCTTGAAATCCAACCCAGATTGGCTTCAAGTGGCTGTGCATGAATAGCTGTGAGTTTAAAACTGCTCTGTCCCAGAGTGTCAAATAATAATAAAAGTACAAAGCCGATTAAATAAAATTTACGCATTATGAAGCTCCTACCAGCACTACACCAATGGTGATACAGAACATGCCAAGAAGCCGGAAGCGGGTGAGCTTTTCCTGAAACAGAAGACGTCCTACCAGCATCAGCACAATAATATTAATTGAGCCAAGCAATATACCCTGTGATAATGGTACCTGACTTAAAAACGCCAGCCATAATAAAAATTCGGCTACATAGGAACCAATACCAATCCACAGCCAATAATTACAAAACAAATCAATCCAGTAATACCAACCATCGCGGTTATTAGGTGCGATGGCTGCATATTTAAATGCTGTTTGGCCAAGGGTATCAAAACAGATATTGGCAAACCACAGCACAAAAACAATCAGGGACATACAATCATTCTTTCTGCAACAGGAAAAACTTTTTAAGCTGATTGAGCAATATTTTCAAAGAAAGCTACTGATTGATTAATTACTTCCCGCCGCTGCCTGTCTATAGTAATTAGATGATAGCTGTCATCAAGCACTACAAATCGCGTAGGACCACTTACGTGTTTTTCCACTAGTCGCGCATTGGTGTTGATATTGGCAATATCATCATGACCTGAATGCATAATCAAACAGGGTGCTTTTACCTGTGAAAGCTGCTGACGCATCAGTTTGGCCAACGCTTGCATTTCTGCCAGAGCAGGAAACGGATTACCTGCTAAACCGGCACTAGCACTGTCACCACTGAACATACTAGCAGCGACCGTGGCACGGATACGTTCATCCTTCAGACCGTACGGTGGCTTTTCGATAAATGAAGTTTTTTGGAATAAATGCAGTTTTTTTAAAACAGGCAGCAGAACAAAAAGCTGTTTTGCCCATAACGGAATAGACCAGCCATCATAGCTGAACGTCACTCCATAGACGCCAACTCCTTTTACTAGCTCGGGCTGATCAGCGGCCAGCTTCAAAGCCAGCAATGCACCCATGGATAATCCCGCAACAAACAGGTTATCAACACGCTCCCGTAAAAACTGAGCGGCTTCCTGCACACTAGCATACCAGTCACGCCAGCTAGTCTGACATAAATCAGCTTCATCACCACAATGTCCCGCTAGCTGCATAGCATAGACAGTAAAGCCGGCCTGATGCAATCCTTTAGCCAGAATACGCATTTCATTCGGCGTGCCGGTCAAACCATGGATGAGTAGCACACCATTGTGATTACCGGGTAAAAAATAGGAGGAATCTTGAATCATAATAACAAATCGGCGGATGATACTTTAGGCTGGAGACAGGCAATAATTTTCTACCGGTTCTTCAATCAAATTAGGCAGAATAGCTGCAACATCACCAAAATCCTGAATCGGATAGTACTGGATACCCCGCTGCTGACAGAAATCAATCAGTTTATCCTTGGCAAAAACCAGATCGACTTTATCGGCCACACAAAAATCCGAAGTACCATCGCCGACATAAAAAACTTTCTGAAAACCAAACAATTTCTGACGATGTTGACATTTGCAATTTCCACTGGCTTTGAGGCAGTGCTCATTAGCATAAGGAAATTCCAGCTGCCAACCCCGCTGTTGATTATGCAATAATCGGTTGGCATAAACAGGAAGAAAATCATAGCCATAGCGATTCAGAATTGACCGAATAGCATAATCCAACCCATCACTGACGATATGCACATTCAAATGCATGTTACGAGCTAAATGAATAAACTTGCTGAAAGCCGGATCAATGCGGATTGTTGTGAGTACATTGTCCAGCTCGGGCAGACTGGCGTCCATATTAGCAATCTGCTGACGCATGCATTCTCGCGAACCAATCATGCCTTCCTGCCATTGCTTCTCCAATTGGATACATGTATCGTTACCAAAATGTTCAAGCAATGTATCAGTAACATCTTTCTCACTGATGGTACCGTCAAAATCACACAATACAGCATACTGATACAAATCAGTTGCCTGAAATAAAGATTTCAGACCAGTCTTATTTTCAACAATGGGTGTAAAACAACTCATATCATTCCGTGTATAAATTACAAACGAAAACAGGCTAGTATTGTAAAAGGGATAAAAGGGTGGGTTATTTAAATTGATTAAATACAATCGTGCAAAAAGCATAACCAGCACGTCCGGTTTAACATAGTCACGCTGCTACTATTTATGCAAGCAGCAACAATCCTGATTTACCAACCTGAGATTAAGGCAACTAAAATCAAAATCGACTGATTTACTTAATATTTATTTCAAATAAAGCTTCACAGCAACATTCCATTGCCCACAGAAATAATTGCAGAAATATGCTATAACTCTGACAGTAGATTGTATTTATCCACTATACATTCAGCTCAATTCCCGCACTTATCAGACACACTTCTATTCAGATTACTGAAATATTTGAGAAATATTTGGCAAATAAACTGGGTATTCTAAAACATTTCATCCAGAAATCAAACCTACGTAATTAATGTATCTATAAAATTATCATTGAAAATTGTGACTCGAAATAATATCAATTGTTATTTTTGCAATATCAAAGAACAAATAATTGATTAAATTATATTATTTTTACAAAATAGGCTATTAATGCATTGGTCAGCATAAAATCATTTTATTGAAGCGATTTGCAATATCATTTCACATATAAGGAATTGGATTAGTTTTAAAGGTCAAAGAGAATTTAGAAAAATAAATGGATTTCTTGGTAATTGGCTTGTTTCACGAAATAATTCAAACAGAAAAATTTTTAAAATGTGAAAAAAAGATTTGAACGGTTTGATTGACAAAGACAAATTGGCAAATAACTGATAAATTTCTATTTCAAAGTATGAGAATGATTTCTCAGCCCGAAAAATCTATCTATCTGATTTACATATTTATTCATCTAATCCGCAAAAAGCAGAAAAAGTGCGAAATAGCTATTCCGCACTTTTTTTATAATCATATTTGATTATATGCAATTTTCTGAAGAATCTGCATCATATAGGTCTTTAATCGTCAGTCATTTTAGGTTCAGCATTTTGCAAACCGAATACATGTGCTGACTCAGGACGGACATCATCCATATCATGTCCAGGATTCATTACCAGATCACCTATTTGAACTGCATTAGATGCACTAATAATCAATGCAGAAGATAAATTATCACTCACACGGTATACCATTGCCAGACCAACCTCCTCAGCAGGAATACTTAAATATTTAAATACGTTGCGTGATGATTTTGAATCTGTCGAAAATCCTGCTTTAAACTGACGACTTTTAGTATACAAACTCAATACAGTGCCTTTATCTATACCGTCATTTTTACCCAAATTAATAGTAATTGTCTGATAAGGGCCAGCTTCCTGTATACCGTCCATTACAGACACAATTTTGCCCTTAACCTGAGTATTAGGTGCATGAGGCATCATTTGAAACGGATCATGCTCATCTGTAATTTTTAACAGATAATCGCCCTTATTGATTTCAGATGCAATATTAGTCACAACCATTGGCTGTGCGGTACGTGTTGGTAATTTAATCAATGGATTCACACGTGTATAATATTCATCTTTGGGTAAGTTGGCAGCTTCATCTGTGCTTCGCTCGTTCAGAGCACTGTTTTGTCCCGCTAAAGTAGCAACTTCACCGCTAAAGCGTACTAGCTGACCAAGATATTTATGCGTATCTGGGTCGGTAACATTCTGTTCAATGCGATAAACCAGATAACGGCCTGGTTCAAGTTGGCGATCTGCATAAACTCTATCCCCTTTAGAAAACAATATTCTGTTTTCCGGTCCCGCAGCTAATCGTGGCGCATTTCTGGTCTCCTCCTTATCAATGACCTGCGGATGCTGCATAAACATTCTGAAAAAATCAACATCTATAGTACTGATGCCATAACCAGAAGACAGATTACGAATTTTCGGCTCCAACTTAATCGTTGGAATTCCCGCACTGTTATCAAAGCCAAGACGGGGCTGACCATCTACATAGCGCAAAGACAATACCTGCCCTGGATAAATCCTTTGCGGATTATGAATTTGACTACGATTAGAGCCCCAGAGCTTGGGCCACTGCCATGGGCTATAAAGATACTTACCGGATATGCTCCACAGTGTATCGCCGTTTTTGACTACATATTGCGCTGGTGCATCTGGACGAATTTTCAGTTTTGCCATCACAGGTGCGGATATGGCCATACTCAGTGTACACAGCAGAGTTATAATATGTTTATGCATGTAAAGTATCCTTAGGGAAATTACTGTTTTAAATAGTTGTTATATGACATAGTATGGATATAAGTGCCAGTTTACCTGAATCTATATCAACAATCTTTAAAAATCCAGTTTTGCCATCATGTAAACAGGTCAGATTGAACAAGGAATTAAACACATAATGGCTCTATTAAACATTTTACAATATCCTGATGAGCGTTTACATACTGTTGCGCAGTCTGTGACTCAATTTGATGACAGAATCCGCACACTAGTGCAGGATATGGCCGAGACCATGTATCAGGCCAGAGGAATCGGTTTGGCTGCCACTCAGGTAAATGTTCATGAACGTGTAGTAGTGATGGATCTCTCCGAAGAACGTAATGAACTCAGAGTCTTCATTAATCCGGTAATAACTGCCCGTGAGGGTGATACCGAATATGAAGAAGGCTGTCTTTCTGTACCCGGCATTTATGAAATGGTACACCGCTCTGAACGTATCTCGGTTGAAGCATATAATGAGCACGGTGAAAAGTTTACTCTGGAAGCAGACGGCTTGCTGGCCATCTGTATCCAGCATGAGCTTGATCACCTTGCTGGTAAAGTATTTGTCGAATATCTGTCGCCATTAAAACAGAATCGCATAAAAACCAAACTGAAAAAACGCGCCCGCGAAAAAATGTAATTTGACCTTTTGTCTGACCTGTTAACTGTATCGCCAGTAATAAATACTTGCGGTGATGCATTGTGGATTTGTTGTATGAAGCCTTCTGTAATATTTGCTGGTACTCCTGATTTTGCCGCAGCCGCACTTAATGCCATCGTTGCTGCCGGTTTTGAAGTGCCATTGGTTTTAACCCAGCCAGATCGTCCCAGTGGCCGCGGATTGAAACTACAACCAAGCGCGGTAAAAAAAGCTGCCTTGACACATGGACTTAACGTTCTTCAGCCTGCAACACTTAAGACGGCGGAAGCACAGACCATATTACAGGAACAGAATGCAGATGTGATGGTTGTAGCAGCTTACGGATTAATACTGCCGCAGGCTGTATTGGAAATACCTAAGTACGGTTGTCTAAATATTCATGCTTCTCTTTTACCACGATGGCGCGGTGCGGCGCCCATCCAGCGCGCCATCGAAGCTGGCGATAAAGAAACCGGCGTCTGTATCATGCAAATGGATGCTGGTCTGGATACCGGTGCGATAATCAGCCGCCATACCTACACTATAGGTGCTGATGATACGGCAGCTAACGTACACGATGCTTTAATGCATTTAGGTGCCACTGCGATTGTTGCTGATTTACGACAGATTGAGCGTTTACAAGCTATTCCTCAGAGTGAGACGGGTGTTACCTATGCCCAGAAATTAACCAAAGCAGAGGCACAAATCGATTGGTGTCAACCGGCTACTGAAATTGTCCGCAAAATTCGTGCCTTTAACCCCGTACCCGGAGCTTGGACTATCTGGCAAGATAAACCACTAAAAATCTGGCAGGCAAACATCACCGCACATTCTGGTGCGGCAGGTACTGTCTTGCATAGCAACGAACATGAACTGATTATTGCCTGTGGCACAAGTGCCATCAGCATTCAGGAAATTCAGAAGGCAGGCAGTAAAGCCATGTCTGTAGCTTCATTTCAGAGTGGACATACCTTACCAGAGGGTAGCAGATTGGACTCAGCGGAGATCAGTGCATGAGCATGGCACGAGCTCAACAGTTGGCAGCCTACTCCTTAGGAGAAGTATTAAGCGGTCGTAATTTAAGTGAAGTACTGACTCATCTTATACAGCAGCATAGTGAACTGTCTCCAGCAGACAAAGGTGCATTGCAAGATTTAAGTCATGGCAGCTTGCGATATTTAGGTTTACTGCAGCAGCTAGTACGAAAAATGACAAAATCATTTCCGCCTAATGAGATCAATCATCTGCTTATCATTGCCTTGTATCAGCTAAATTTCAGCCGTAACGCTACTCATGCCGTGGTCAATGAAGCAGTGAATAATGCACGTCAAATCTACGGTGGTCGCTATCAGAAGCTGGTTAATGCCTTACTCCGGCGTTTTCTGCGCGAGCGTGAAACGCTTATAACCACCACCAACAAGCAGGAAGAAGCACGCTACAATCTGCCAGCGTGGTGGTTAAATTACCTGAAAAAACACTATCCTCAACATTGGCATAATATAGCTACGGCCATGCAGCAACACCCACCCATGACCCTGCGCGTAAACCGCCGTGTTACCGATGCTGAACAATATTTGAACGAACTGGTTAAAGCCGACATACCGGCAAAAATTTTAGATACGCATAGCATCATGTTGCAACAGCCTATAACTGTGCAAAAACTACCAGGCTTTGCAGATGGTCTGGTTTCCGTACAGGATTATGGAGCACAGCAGGCTATTCCATTGCTGAATCCACAGAATGGCGAACGCATTTTGGATGCCTGTGCCGCGCCGGGTGGTAAAACCGGACATATACTTGAATGGGCAGAATGCGAAGTCACAGCACTAGATATTGATTCTCAGCGTTTGCAGCGAGTAAAGGATAATCTGCAACGTCTTCAGCAACAGGCACAGCTGCATTGTGCCGACGCAAAAGAGCTGCACTCATGGTATGATAACAACACTTTTGATGCCATTTTGGCCGATGTACCCTGTACCGCTTCCGGTGTAGTAAAACGTCATCCGGATATCAAATGGCTGCGTCAGCCACAAGATGGCCAAAAAACAGCCTTACAGCAGCAGGCTTTACTGGATAATTTGTGGCTGACATTAAAATCTGGCGGACGCATGCTATTGGCCACTTGTTCGATTTTTGTCGAGGAAAATCAGCAGCAACTGGCCCGTTTTTTAACCCGACATTCCGACGCCCGAGAGCGTCTGTCACGTGTATTGTTACCGAACAGCAGACAAGATGGCTTTTTTTACGCGCTTATCGATAAAATTTAGTCTATTTTTTGCCTGTCTGCTCTGCCTGAGCATCACTCTGGCACAGGCAGAAGGCATAAGCACCACGCGTGCTCAGGCCTATATTACCCCCAATGGCCAGCTTTCCATCAATACCCGTTTTAACACCCAACTGCCCGATCAGCTCAAACAGGCATTGACGCAAGGCGTTCCCTTAAACTTCGACCTCAACTACCAGCTCACCGCTCCAACTCTTGCCTCCTACCGCAACCGGATTAACAACCTGATTGCAGGTGATAATCTTATCCAGTACAAGCTCGCATATCATCCTCTGACCAATCGCTATCGAGTCAGCATGGGGTCAACGTTCTCTACCGAATATAATAGCTTGGAAACAGCACTTAAAGCCATTGGTGCAGCAGCAAACTGGCGTGTTCTCAGTAGTGGCACACTCAGTGGCGTATCAGCCGGAGAAGTACGAGCTGATGTCCGCCTTAGTTTGAGCATCAGCCAATTACCGAAACCTTTCCAAATCAATGCTCTAACTTCTCATAACTGGCAACTAGATTCCGGCTGGCATCGTCTGGTAATCAACGCGGATTAATTAATATGAGACGGCTACTTCTGGTCATGGCAGTACTCTGTGTAGTGACTCTGTATGTTCTGGCTGTCGCCACCGGTAATACTGGCTTCTTATCACAGTATTTCTGGTTCGCATTCGGATTTGCTTCCTTACTTGTACTGACACTGGCCGTGATGGCTGCTTCTTACTGGTGGAAACTTTTACAAAGTCGGCACCGGCAGGAGTTTGGCTCCAAAATTGCTATGCGTCTGGCATTAATGTTTACATTGGTGGCTGTTCTACCTGGCCTGTTTCTGTTTGGCGTTTCTGCACAATTCATCTCTCACAGCATACATTCATGGTTTGGTAACGATACCGAAGAAGCCCTCAACCGCAGTATTAGTTTGAGTAAATCGGCTCTGGATTATGAATTAGATAACAGCGTGCGACGCGCAGTCAATATCCAAATTGCATTAATAGCAGCCAATGGATTGCAAAGCCCAGTTTTACCGATTTTACAAACTTATGGTCAGAATAAACAGTTTAGCCAACTCAATATTCGCAATCTGCATAACGGCCAACTAGTTGCCGAATACAACCCCAAGCACCTGCCCGCACCAGAACTCAATCCAAATCTTTTGTCCCATCTGCACAGCACAGGTTCAATCCGCGAAATTGAAAGCATCAACAATATACTTTATGCACAGGGCTGGCTGATTTTGCCGGGGCATAACAACGATAAGGCCCTGTTTTTCCGCCAACCTATTCCAGCCAAAGTGGCGCGGGATGCCACCTTAATCGAAGCCGCACACGCCAAATACGGAGAACTGAGTTTTACCAAAAAAAGCTTGCAAACCTTTTTTCTGGCCACTCTGCTGATGGCTACCCTGCTGGCAATCGTTTTGGCTTTACTGGTAGCATTGTATTTTGCCCGTCAGTTTGTAGCACCGATTCTTTCTCTTGCAGATGGCGCCAGAGCCGTAGCCAAAGGTGATCTGAATGTACAGCAAACGATTTACCGCAATGACGAACTAGGCAAGCTTACCGGACTCTTTAATCACATGACTGTACAGCTTCGACACTCACGTGAACAGCAAGAAGCTGCACGCCACTATTTGGAATATATTCTCAACAGTCTGACCACTGGCGTAGTCACGCTTGACACTGATAACCATCCGATTACCTACAACCAGATGGCAGAAAATATCCTCGGACAAAACCTAGATGCCATTCTAGGGCAAAATATAGACCAACTGCCCGAGCTAAACCCGCAATCAGCCATGCTGGCCGATGTATTTCGGCAGATTTTGTCTACAAAACATCAAAACAAACCTATACAAATCACTTATAATCACAAAGATGAAACCCTGATACTGCTGGGTAAAGCTACGCCACTGCCGGAAGACAGCGGTGGCGGCACTATTTTGGTATTTGATGATGTTACTGCACTGGTAAGCGCGCAAAAAGAAGCTGCATGGGGCGAAGTAGCACAACGGCTGGCACATGAAATCCGTAATCCACTTACGCCTATTCAGCTCTCAGCCGAGCGGCTGGCTTGGAAACTCAGTGATAAACTTAATGAATCGGATGCACAGATTCTTAACCGTGCCACCAATACTATTATTAGACAAGTAGCCGCCATGAAAGACATGGTTGAAGCATTCCGCAATTATGCACATGCCCCAGCATTAAAATTCACAAACCTTGATTTAAATGAACTAATTCGCGAGGTTTTGGTACTTTATGAAGGTAGTAATTGTACATTTACGGTTAATTTGAGTAAGATAGTAATGTATGTTAACGCCGATAGCGGCGCTTTACGTCAGGTTATTCACAACCTGCTCAAAAACGCCGTAGAGGCTGCCAGCGCTGATGCTTTACCCCATATCAGCGTAACAACCGAAATAAATAACGAACATATCCTTTTCTATGTGAGCAACAATGGTAAAACATTCAGTCAGGAGATGTTATTACATGCATTCGATCCATATGTAACGGACAAACCCGGTGGTACCGGACTGGGATTGCCAGTAGTCAAAAAAATCATTGAAGAACACGGCGGACGAATCCAGATCAGTAATCAGAAAAACGGACTGGCTTGTGTCAAAATAACCTTACCATTACAGGTGAATAGAAATGCGAAGCAGTGATATTTTAATTGTTGACGATGAAATAGGTATCCGCGATTTACTATCGGAAATCCTGCAAGATGAAGGTTATACCGTCACTACGGCCGAAAACGCCGATACTGCCCGCCAATTACGCCAGCAAACCCGTCCCGCTATGGTGTTACTGGATATCTGGATGCCAGACTGTGATGGAATTACTTTACTAAAAGAATGGGCAAAATCGGGACAGCTTACCATGCCAGTAGTAATGATGAGCGGTCATGCCAGTATCGATACTGCAATAGAAGCTACCAAAATCGGTGCACTTGATTTTCTCGAAAAACCTATTTCCCTGCAAAAACTGCTTAGCTCCGTAGACCGCGCTTTAAAATACGGACAAATGCAAGCCGCTTCCAACCTATCTCTGGACAAGCTTGGACATAGCCCTGCGATTAAAGAATTAAATCAGCAACTGGAACGCATCGCAAAATTCAGCACCCCAGTGTTACTGACTGGTGAGTTGGGTTCTCCATTTGAGCTTGTTGCCCGCTCTTTTCATAAAAATGCCACGCCTTGGGTAGAACCATCCAAAGTAGAACAAATTGTTGACGCCCCGATAGAATTATTACAAAAAGCCACCGGTGGCATTCTTTATCTGGGCGATATTGCCCAGTACGGCAAAAGCACTCAGCAAAGTATCGGCTTTATCCTGACAAAAGCTGATCGCTACAATGCCCGAATCGTATGCGTGTGTAGCCGCCCCATCAAAGAAATGATTACCGATCCGTTACAGGACAACAAACTGCTCAATACCCTTTCATCTTTAATAGTGCCAATTCCACCTTTACGCCAACAGTTGGATGATATGGTATTTCTAGTTGAACAAATTACCAACGAGCTAGCTGAAAGTCAGAAAATTCCACCGGTAAAATTCACCACAGCAGCTCTGAATGAATTACGCCAGTACGACTGGCCGGGTAATTTGGAACAACTGCGCAGCGTCGTCAAAAGTCTGATGATGACCGCAGAAAATAATGAAATCGATGTAAATGCCATCAGTACCATACTGAACCAATTTAAGCATAATCACCCGCAGGAAAACATGACGGGCTTCAATTTCGATATGCCACTGCGTGAATTGCGCGAAGATCTGGAACGACGTTACTTCGAATACCATATTGCTCAGGAAGGACATAACATGAGCAAAGTTGCTCAGAAAGTCGGATTAGAGCGTACGCACCTGTATCGCAAATTGAAACAGCTCGGTATTCAGTTTTCACGGCGCCAAACAGAAAAATAAAACGGTTGAGTAACCACTTATATAACCATTACCAATAGATTATGAATTATATTCATAATAAGCATCGAATTTTTCAAAGAAAATATGTACATAAAGCATTGATTGGCCTTGCCTGAAACGTTATGGTTAGATATCTACCTATAACAACTGGAGAGGCTGTTCAATCATGAGTTTTACACCGCTGAGTTTTGAATTTTTTCCGCCGCGTACCGAAGAGGGGCGGCGGAAACTGAGTATTACCCGCAAACAACTCAGCCAATATCAACCTGAATATTTTTCATGCACTTATGGAGCTGGTGGCACCACTCGTGCCGGTACACTTCAGACCATTACCGATATCATGAACGATGGCGTGGCTGCAGCTCCGCATCTTGCCTGTATCGGAGCCAGTCGCGAAGAAATGACCAGTCTGCTTCAGACCTATAAAGATATGGGTATCCGCCATATTGTGGCTTTGCGTGGTGATGTTCCATCCGGAGTCGGATTTGGACATCAGGGGCTACGATATGCAAATGAATTGGTAGGACTTATCAGGCAAGAATTTGGCGACTGGTTTCACATAGAAATAGCTGCCTATCCAGAATTTCATCCACAATCGCGCAGTGCCGAAGACGATATCAATCATTTCGTAAAAAAATGTCAAGCAGGTGCTGATTCGGCCATCACCCAATATTTCTTTAATGCAGACAGTTATTTTTGGTTCGTAGATGAAGTACAAAGCCGTGGGGTCAATATTCCAATTATTCCCGGCATCATGCCGATTGCCAGCTTCTCAAAACTAGCCCGTTTTTCTGAAACCTGTGGTGCAGAAATTCCTCGCTGGCTTCGGTTAAAACTGCAATCCTACGCCGATGATACCGCATCAATAAAAGCCCTTGGTTTGGATGTGGTTACCGAAATGTGCGACCATTTACTACAACAGGGTGCACCTAGTTTGCATTTCTATACTTTAAATCAGGCTGGTTTAGTCTCAACAATCTGTCAGCGTTTAGGATATTAATCCTAAACCAAAGCAGAAATTAGAAACATAAACTACTTTTCCCTTCAAAACTCTTAATATTTCAGATTTACAGTTTTAAAAAATGATGCCCCTTATCATCTTTATGAATAGGGGCATCATAATTCTGTATTCTCAATTTTTTAGCAGCTAAAAACCATCAACAACCAGCCAGAAGATAAATTATTCTAATGTGTTAACAACTGATTCAAAAATTGTTGCGCACGCTCATGCCGCGGATGTAGAAAAAACTCTTCAGGAGCAGCCTCCTCAACAATTTCACCATGATCAATAAATACCACTCTGTCGGCCACTTCACGGGCAAAACCCATCTCATGGGTGACCACCATCATGGTCATACCACTAAGTGCCAAATCTTTCATTACTTTAAGTACTTCACCAATCATTTCTGGATCAAGAGCAGAAGTAGGTTCATCAAACAACATTACCCTTGGTTCCATAGCCAGACCACGTGCAATGGCTACGCGCTGCTGCTGTCCGCCGGATAACTGCTGCGGATAAGCATCACACTTGTGCGCCAGTCCCACCTTAGCCAATAACTCTTGAGCTTTCGCTTCAGCCTGAGCACGGCTTTGTTTTTTCACCTTCATCGGTGACAAAATAATATTTTCCAGTACTGTCAGATGTGGATATAGATTGAAATGCTGGAATACGAATCCAACTTCTGTACGTACTCGGTTTAAATCAGCTTTAGGGTCAGCCACGTTAATTCCATCAACCCAGATTTCACCTTGCTGGATTTTTTCTAACTGATTCACAGTACGGATCAAGGTGGATTTTCCGCTTCCAGACGGACCGCAAACCACCACTACTTCACCCTGGCTGACATTAAGATTCACACCATTAATAACATGTAAGTCCTTAAACCACTTATGGACGTTTTTAAATTCAATCATGTATTCCCCACATCATGGAACAGACGGTATCAGTTATTCAAATACACGCGCCATTGTCCAACAAAATATTACTCAAAGCCACATAAAGCTCGGGTTTAATCCGCTCTGGTCGCCAACCTGGATCAATGCCTACATCTATTAATCTGGCATCATCCACCCACTCCTTCAGATTATTATGAATGGTCTTACGTCGTTGCTGGAAAGCCTGTTTAACCAAAGCCGAAAAATGCTGAAAATCCTGCGCAATTCCGATACGCCCGCTCTGTGGAATCATTCTCACTACCGCTGAATCAACTTTTGGAGCAGGGTTAAATGCCTGAGGGGGCACATCCAGTAAATTTTCCATTTCAAAAAAATACTGCAACATCACACTTAAACGCCCATAATCATTACTACCAGCCTCCGCCACCATGCGCTCGACTACTTCCTTTTGCAGCATAAAATGCATGTCTACAATCTCATCAACATACTTACCAAAGCGAAATAACAACGGTGTTGAAATATTATAAGGTAAATTGCCTACTATTTTTTTTCGCCCAGGCACACTCGCAAAATCAAACTGCAGTACATCACCCTCATGGATTTCCAGCTTCGAAGTAAAAGGTAATGTACGTAAACGCGCTACAATATCTCGGTCAATCTCAATTACATGCAGTTTATCCACCGCTTTAGCCAATGGTTCTGTAATAGCGGCCAGCCCGGGACCAATCTCAATTACTGTATCTGCCGGCTGAGGACGTACTGCACGCACAATATCCTGAATAATACTTTTATCTTGCAGAAAATTCTGTCCGAACCGCTTACGGGCACGATGTTCTTTCATAATGCTTCCTTAATCTTTGCCCTATTATAGATTAAAATCCATTTGATCAACTTCGTGCTTAGGCCTATAAAAACACTTATGGGCAAGCACACCAGCTAGCCGTGTTGAATTATTCCGGTAAATATCGCATAGGATTCACAGCCTGACTGTTTACCCGTATTTCAAAATGCAGTTTTACACCGCTCGTTCCACTGTCCCCCATCGTGGCAATGGTCTGACCTGCCTGCACTCTTTGTCCATTACGGACATTCAGAGAGTCATTATATGCATAAGCCGTCATGGTAGTATTGCTGTGTTTAATCAGTATCAGCCTGCCATACCCACGCAGCTCATCACCAGCATACTGTACAGTACCAGCAGCCGCAGCCTTAACCGGTGTTCCACGGTTACCAGCAATATCAATCCCCTTTTGCGTCTGACCGTTAAACATACTAATCACCCTCCCGCGCACCGGCCATTGCAGGCTGATATCAGGAGCGGCATTACTAACAGCAACTGGTGCTGGCTGACGCACCACATTTCCTGACGACTGTTTTTTTACTGAGTTCTTACGCGAACCCCCTACCGGTTTACGCACACGTATCAGCTGCCCTACCTCAATTGCATTTGCATTTGCCAAATTATTCCAACGCACCAGCGTATTAACATTCTGATTAAAGCGTAATCCAATTCTGTATAAGGTATCGCCACGCTGTACACGATAATAACCATTTTGAGCGCTGGCACTCATCACTGGGGCATTTACCGAACCACTACTTTTGCAACCACTCAGCGCTATCGCTAGACAATAAATCAGATATAAACCAACCCTTCTAATCATTACAGACCCTATTTCTATCTGCTTCATTACTCCATCCCAGCCGCAACATACATCCGTATAGCATAACGGCTAAAGCTAATTTGAGGTTGATATTAACATAGCTTTGCCCTTACATCGTCCAGCAACGGTCTGCATGCCAACAATAAACAGACAGTTTTAAGATGTCCATATTGAATTCCTCCAACCCGCAACCATCTGTAAAAACTGTTATTGCTTAATTAAGGGAAACTTACATGCGATATTTGAGCTGGGCTATACTGATACTGGCAGCATTGGAAGTAATTTCCATTATTCTGGTCAGCAATCTGATTGGTGCAGGCTGGACTTTGCTGATTATCATTCTATCGATAGCATGCGGCATTTTTATGCTGCGCAATATCGGTGTATCTGGACTATTTCTTGCTATAGCAACCATCCGTACCGGCAGCAATGTTTCACTTTACCAGTTACTATGGCCGCTGCGTTATGTGCTCGCTGCCATCATGCTTATCAGCCCAGGCTTCGTATCAGACATTATTGCTATATTATTACTCTTGCCCATCAGTGGTAAGCCATTAAACAGCACAAACAACAATCCTTTTACCAGCCAGTCTCAACCAGAGCGTGGTGACATTATTGAAGGAGAATTCACCGTTGAAACAGGCAATGTACAGCACCCACACAACAATCAGCAACTGCCCCATGAATAACCTGTAAAAAAAACAAAAGCCGCACAGCATTCAGCCGGCGGCTTTTTTCTTCCAGATTATTTACGCCAAGCGCATTTGCGGAAACAGAATTACATCCCGTATTGTCTGTGCATCAGTCAAGAGCATAATCAAACGATCCATGCCAATGCCACAACCACCCGTAGGAGGTAAACCATATTCCATCGCACGAATATAATCTGCATCAAAATGCATGGCCTCATCGTCTCCAGCATCCAACTGTGCTACCTGCTCACGGAAACGTGCTGCCTGATCTTCTGGGTCATTTAATTCTGAATATCCATTTGCCAATTCACGTCCAACCACAAACAGCTCAAAACGTTCGGTCAAACCTGGTTTGGTATCAGACGCGCGTGCCAGTGGTGACACTTCTACCGGATAATCTACAATAAATGTCGGCTGCCATAGCTGCGCTTCAGCACACTCCTCAAACAAGGCCAGCTGTAAACTGCCTACAGCCTGAGAAACCGGTAAGGCTCCACCCAGCTTTTTGATTTCAGTTTTTAGCCATTCAGCATCAGCCAGTTGCGCATCTAGATATTGCGGATTGAAATGTTTAATTGCTTCAACAATAGTCATCCGTGCAAACGGCTGGCTTAAATCCACATTTTTTCCGTTATAACTTACAACAGCGCTACCTGTAGCCTCAATAGCAGCAGCACGAATAACCTTTTCCGTCATATCCATCATGCGCTGATAATCACCATATGCTTCATAGAATTCCATCATGGTAAATTCAGGATTATGGCGGGTACTCATACCTTCATTGCGGAAATTGCGGTTGATTTCAAACACCCTTTCCAGACCACCTACCACCAGTCGTTTCAAATACAACTCAGGAGCTACACGCAAAAACAGATCCATATCGAGGGCATTGTGGTGCGTCACAAACGGCTTCGCCGTTGCTCCACCCGGAATCGGATGCATCATCGGCGTTTCCACTTCCAAATAACGCTCGCTAACCATCACATTCCGCACAGCCTGAATAATCCGGCTGCGTTTAACAAACGTATCCCGCGTCTGTTCATTCGTAATCAAATCCACATAACGCTGCCGATATTTCTGCTCTTGATCAGCCAGTCCATGGAATTTATCAGGCAATGGGCGCAATGATTTAGTCAGTAAGCGTAGGCCAGAAACTCGAACAGTCAGTTCGCCATGATTGGTTTTCATCAGCTCACCTTCAGCACCGACAATATCACCTAAATCCCAGTGCTTAAACGCATCGTGCAGTTCTTCACCAACACCCTGATTATTAATATACAGCTGAATACGCCCAGTCATATCCTGAATTGTGGCAAAACTAGCCTTACCCATATGACGTTTCAGCATAATTCGCCCAGCTACCTTTACCGGAATAGCTTTGTTCGCCAGCTCATCCTTATCAAACTGCTCAAATTGCTGGTGTAAATCACCAGCAAAAGCATCACGTTTGAAATCATTCGGAAAAGCAATCCCCTCAGCACGAATTGCCGCCAGCTTTTCACGGCGATGGGCCATAATCTGGTTTTCATCCAGTTGTTCTTCATGCGCGGCCGCCGCCGGCGCATTCTGCTGTTCGCTCATATGCATCCTCATACCATACGCAGTAATTCTCAATAAACTACTGCCCTACCTGAAACATCAAACAAGTTATAAAATTCAGGCAATAACAAATAAAAATTAACCGCCTATTCTAAGACAAAACAGCGAGTTTGACACGTAAAACCCCCTTCCGAACTAACAATCAAACAAATTAATTACACAAAACTCTCGGTTACAACGATAACTTAACACCATCAGCCTAAGCTTTCCGTAGCCTTAACCCCATTCACATAAAAATTATTATTAGTGTAAAAAAAATTTTGATGACATTATTAAAAAAAAACGACAGTTGCAGTAATCAATCTCAACTCACTACAAAATCAAATATTCTAATAAAGACCATACCGTTATTTATCACAAACAATATTGACCTTTAACAATAATTATCCGCAAACACAACTTATTAACCAATTGAAAGCAAATAATATTTATTTGATAAAAGAAAAAAGAAATTTGTAATAAAACCGAATGCATATCCATTATTATCGGAGGCAAGCATGTATCAGTTACATCTTTTTGACACCCCTAATGCAATGAATACAGCATTGGCCACAGCCATTACTGCCAACCTGCAAGATGCAATTAATTTGCGCAGTAAAGCCTCACTGGCAGTATCTGGAGGCCCGACACCTGTTGAACTCTTTCAGATTCTCAGTCAGGCACAGATAGCGTGGAATCAAGTTTACATAACCCTTGTTGATGAACGTTGGGTAGACAAACATCACGAAGACAGTAATGAGCGTCTAATTCATACCCATTTATTACAAAATAAAGCAAAGGACGCGCATTTCATTAGCCTCAAAACTATTGCTGAAAATCCTTATGATGGCGTGGATGAAATTCAGACACGCCTTCAGCAATCACTACCCTTACCTATTGATGCATTGGTTTTGGGAATGGGCGATGACGGTCATACTGCATCATTGTTTCCGCATGCAGAAAATCTGTATAAAGGAATAGACATGCAATCTGACAGACTGGTAATCGATATGAAACCTCTTACCGCCCCTCATGATCGTATTTCACTGACCTTACCGGTTATCCTAAACAGCCGCCATTTATATCTGCAATTAAACGGGAAAAAACAGCAGCAGGTATTAGAACAAGCACTTGCCGGCAAAAATATTAACGATATGCCCATACGTGCAGTTCTACACCAGCAGAAGCTACCTTTACAAATATATCTGGCTCAATAAAAAATGCGCCGGAAAACCGGCGCATTAACAAAAATATAATGGCTTACCACGAATAACGATAATTCAGATTGATGCCAAACTTCTGCTCTGTATGCTGACCATTGGCGTAATCCAGTTTTAAATCTGCATGATTACTCGTATTAAAGTCCATACCCAGACCAGCTTCATACAAACCACTATTACCTGCGCCGGCAATACGCATATTACTGTCATCTACAAAAGCATGTCCCAAACTGTTCTTATCATGCAACCAGTAAGCACCTGCATATGGATGAAGCGTTATTTTATTCAGAGCTACTGAAGCTCTAACTGCCGCCCCAAGCTGGCTACGGTAAAAAGTGGTACTACTGTTGTATGCATCTCCAGACAAACGTCCGAATGTCATACCAGCTTTAGGCGTAACTACCCACTTATCTGCCAAGGAAAAATCTTTACCAACATCTGCACTAAAACTATTACTATGCCATGTTGTGTTATCCATCTTGCTGGCACTGGCTTTTAAATGGCTGTAACGATAGGCAGCATCAGCAAACCAGCCGCTGGTATGGTTCCAGCCAGCATAAATTCCTGCTGTCAGCGCCTTCAGGTTACCATTTTTATAGTTGCCATAAAAATCCACACTGGAATGGCCTTGGCCTACCACCCCCCCTAGATATATCTGATTGTTTTCATTTCCCAGCGGCAGCAGATGATCATAACCTAATTGCAGACTATAAGATTTTTGTTTAAAGCCTGAAGTAGCCAATCCATCATTAGTACCCACACTATCGAAATGGTTATTGGCATAATTACTGTCCAGCCACAGATTATTAGCAACAGACTGATCTTTACGGCGCATAAAACGTGTATTTAACGGTTCTTGCATCTGATAAATATACTGGTTCGCTGCCTGGCGCATACTGATCAATGAATTAGCAAAATCACTGATTTCATACTGCGGTCCATAATGGCTGCCACCAGATGAAGCAGCACCATTATCATTACTCAGAATCCAATTATTGCCATTCTGATGGAAGAAATAACGATACTTACCCGCATCAACATAGGGCTGCACCATAGAAAAGGAACCATCACCACCCTCAGACTCCACCAGCGTCACTTGTCCATTCGGTGTTTTGGGGCGTTTGCGACTATCAGACACACTGATTCTATGCTGGCCATGTACCTGACCGTGAATTTCTATTTTATCTGATTTGCCATCAGCCAGACTGGTATTCATATTAAACTGGCTATTATTACCAGTTAAATCGCCATTAATCTTTAGTGTTTTGAATTTCCCATCGTTGCTGAAAGAAACAGTCGAATCATGGATATTCAGTTCATCAAGTACACTATTACCGTTAATCAGCCATGATGTACCATTATTTAGATTAAATGTAATCTTAGGTGCCAGAGATGGATCTTGATCGATATAAACTCGTCCTGCTAACGTTGAATTATCTGCAGTTAAGGTAAAGGGCTGAAGCGCAGCCACATCAGCATCACCTATAGCATCATCCTCCGTCGCATCTGCGGGATAATATCGGTGGTCATTAACACCAAGTAGTGCATTTTGGCCAGTCAGGCTACTATTTTTTATATTGAATAGATTTTCAGAGGCGTAATCCTGAGTAGATTGTAAGGCTATACCTATTCCAGCCTGTACTTTACTATTTGCAACATCAATGATTCCACCATTATTGAAAAAGAAAGCTTCGCTGAACGGATTGGTAAGATTTATTTTCGTATTAGTAACATTGGCTCTAATATTCTTATTACCAAATCCTGCCAACGCAATACCACCATTTCCATAACCAGCCCCATCTATTTCTAAATTATTTATATTAGTTACCGCTTCTTTATTATCATATTCACCACCTAAATTAATTGCTGTGGAAAAATCACTATTTTTGCCAAGATTAATTACAGAATTAGAAATGTCTGCTGTACCCCATCCAATATCATAAGCATTAGAATTTGGCGCAGTAATAGAAAAATCCGCATTTGAATTTAAATAACCGCCATCTAGACTCACGCCAGTAATACCAAACTCTAATTCTTTTGGCTGACCCTGCAAACTAAAATGAACGCCCTTCGGTATCACAAATTTTGTAGTACCTTTTTCTGAATTGAAACGAACCCCTGTATATTCAATATCCTGTCTAAATGGTCCATATTCAGCATTATTCAAAAACGATGAATCAATGATAATTTCAGTGTTTGGCGAAAATTCCACCTGCTGTCCTAAAGTTGTTGATTCAGGTATATAGCCAATATTAAGCACAGTCAAATTTCGAAGATATGTATCCCCAGGAACATCATCTTCATTAAATAATTTTTTAAATTCCTCTACAGTAGGTATGCCATTCCGGTATTGACCCGCAGCAATAACTATTTTATTACTATTATTTTCAGAAGGATTAAACTCGCAGCCATCTATAGCAGGGCATATCGTTACTGCAGCCATACTATAAACTGATAAAGAACTTAGCACACCCAGCAGTAAGGCTTTAAGTTTCGATGGAGGATGAATAGATTTCATAATAAATTAACCTTTATAAACATAATCATAATATTAACATATAATATACATATAGGGTTAATATATTTTGACATTTACATTTTAGTTAATGTTAACCTGTATACATCACATCCATCTCTCATAATTTCTAATATTTATTTAATATATAGTGAAGAAATTTGAATGCCACATATTGGAACTAACCAAACCAAATACTTTAGTTACAGAATAACTCCACTTTTATTCAGCCTGATTGCGCATTCTTTTCAGAAAGTACACATATAAAAAAACTGAATCCTGTTATTCACAGGATTCAGTCCTTGCAGACAAGTAAGCTTTGATACTACTTCACTTGTTCAAGACAGTTTATCAATCCAAAATATACTTATAGTTATTATTCTCAGTATATTGAATCTAAATTACAGACCTTTAGATTTCAAACGTGCAGCATGATCCAAATAAATGCTGACTGGATCTGGTGTAGTCGGATGAGCACCTGCAATTTGATTGATTGCATCTAAGTGATCCATCTGATAGTCAGAACGGATAACTTTACCCAAATGAGTACAATAACGGCCAACCAAACCATCATTCTGGTTGCGTTCTTTAGTAAATAAAGCACTTAAGGCAACCAAAATAGCATGTGATGGATCCAGAGTATTTACACCTTCATTGACCACATTTGATTTGATAATACCACTCCAAGAGTAATAGTAAACACCATTGGTTTCCAGCTCTTTACCCTGTCCACCCCAAGTTTTTGGAAGACCTTGTGGATACTTTTTATTGAACTCATTTGTACCTGCAGTAGACAAACTTTTCAGTGAACCTTCAAAATCCTGTGGCAGCAAAGGTTTGGTACTGAATAAACTGATAAATTTCATGAATGATTCAACAATCAGATCAGCAGTTTCACCTACAATCTTCCCAGCAAGAATATCCAGCATCAAATCTGCAATTTCGGAACCAAAATTCACACCATTTACAGAAGTTACAGATGCCACCAGCTCCGGATGAAGAGCAGCCACATAACGGCTGGTAGGCGCACCCTGGCTATGTCCAATAAGATTGACCTTTTTAGCACAGGTTTTTGCCAGTATCTGCTTCACTTCTGTCAGCAACTGTTCACCACGGGTTTCGGTAGTATTGGTTGCAGAAACAGCAGCAGTATAAACTTCACAACCCAGTTTTCTTAAAGATTCAGCAATATTGAAGAAATAGGGATAACCCATAATCCGATCAAAGCCAAATAAACCATGCACGAGCACAATGGGATATTTTGTTTTAACGACTTTACAAGGTTTAGTTATATTTATCATTTAATTTTCCTCACTTTATTTTCTGTTAAATTATTATATAATTATTAATTTATTATAATTTAATAATTAACGATGAGATAAAGATATTTATAAAATAAATTCTTTAGTATTATCATCCTCTTCGGGAAGATTTACACCAATCTCAACCGCGAAAGAATAATATCAAAAATAATCAATTAATGCAAATTAAATTGTTATTTAAACTAATTTAAAATAAAAAATTAAAGCGTTATTTATACAAATATGCAACAATAATAACTAAAATTATGTATTAGATGTAAAAATCGAATACTATAACAATTATTAATATTTATACTTAGCAATATATGCAATTTAATTTAAATATTTTTTTGATTAATAACAGCTTTCTTAATTTGAAAATAACAATGGAATATATATTATGTTAATGTTTGAGTTCCTATTAATGCCAGCCGGTAGTGCGTAATCTTCTGCATCAGTATAGACGTATACGCAGAGCCGTTCACCCGACACCGCTTCCTGAATAATTTTTAATTTATCCCATAAAAAATAGGTGAGATTTTGAATTTTAACTACCGTATCTATTGGCTATTTTCGTCGGGCTAAAACATGTTATACCTATCCATATCGTACAGAATGATTCTGTTTTCGATACGAACTTCGATTAGGCAGTGTTCGGCATCGTAGTGGCAATACTCTGGGTACCACTGGCGGTCTGTCTGCTGTGGGTACGTCCGTGTGCGTCGTAGGTATATTGAAGGCTGCGGGCGTATGGTGGTAATTTGTTTACTTAGTTAATTGTAGTGATGGCTGCGTGTGCCTTATGCGTTGGTTTCGCTTAGAAGCATATTCTTAGAGCTGTAGCTGAAATGTTGTGTTGGCTTCGGCTACGGTCAATGTAATGGTAATTTGGGAAAGATGATAAATTAAAAGCAGATTTGC
>NZ_JAFNPI010000029.1:0-15706 GCF_026535955.1 Snodgrassella sp. B3837 | reverse complement strand
GTGGTTTTACCATGGTCAACGTGACCAATGGTGCCAACGTTTACGTGCGGTTTGCTCCGCTCGAATTTTTCTTTAGCCATGAGCTAAGTTTCCTTGAATAAAGATCAATTAAAGAACGATGATAACCTAAAAGCGTCATGCTTCTAGGTTATCTATAAACACTTTAGCCTTTACGAGCAGCAATGACTTGCTCAGCTACATTGTTAGGCGCTTCAGCGTATTTTTTGAATTCCATGGAGTATGTGGCGCGACCTTGGGTAGCGGAACGCAGATCGGTTGAGTAACCGAACATTTCTGCCAATGGTACTTCGGCACGAACTTTCTTGCCGCCGATACCATCATCATCCATACCCAGTACGATACCACGGCGACGATTCAGGTCACCCATCACATCACCCATGTAGTCTTCCGGTGTTTCTACTTCAACCGCCATAATTGGCTCCAGTAATACTGGAGAAGCCTTACGCATACCGTCTTTGAATGCCATAGAACCGGCTAATTCAAATGCGATTTGTGAAGAGTCTACATCATGGTAAGAACCGAATGTTAGACGTACACGAATATCCACTACTGGATAGCCAGCCAAAATACCGTTGGTCATGGTATCACGGATACCTTTATCCACAGACGGGATGAATTCGCGTGGAATCACACCACCTTTAATCTCGTCGATGAATTCGTAGTTCACACCACCTGGTTCCAGAGGTTCCATGGTGATTACTACGTGACCATACTGACCTTTACCACCAGACTGTTTCACGTATTTAGCTTCGGATTCCACTGATTTACGAATGGTTTCACGATAAGCCACTTGTGGAGCACCCACATTGGCTTCTACGCCGAATTCGCGTTTCATACGGTCAACAATAATTTCCAGATGCAATTCACCCATACCGGAAATAATGGTCTGACCAGATTCTTCGTCAGTTTTCACGCGGAAAGACGGGTCTTCTTTAGCCAAACGGTTCAGAGCCAGACCCATTTTTTCCTGGTCAGCTTTGGTTTTCGGTTCAACAGCAACGTGAATTACAGGTTCTGGGAATTCCATGCGTTCCAAAATAATCGGCGCATCAGTATCACACAGAGTTTCACCGGTAGTCACATCTTTCAGACCAATCACCGCAGCAATGTCGCCGGCACGAACTTCTTCGATTTCATCGCGGTCGTTCGCTTTCATCTGTACCAGACGACCAATACGTTCTTTGGTGCCTTTCACCGAATTCACTACGGTATCACCGGATTTTACTACGCCGGAATACACACGGATGAAAGTCAGCTGACCAACGTATTTGTCGTTCATCAGCTTGAACGCCAATGCAGAGAATTTCTCATCATCACTGGCTTTACGGCTGTCTTTTTCACCGTCAGGTGTTTCACCTGCAACGGGTGGAATGTCCGTCGGGCTAGGCAGATATTCAACCACAGCGTCCAGCAAACGTTGTACACCCTTGTTCTTAAACGCAGAACCACACAATACTGGCTGAATTTCGCCAGCCAGTGTACGTGCACGCAGTGCAGCAACAATTTCTTCCTCGCTCAGCTCTTCGCCGCCAAGGTATTTTTCCATCAGTTCTTCGTTGGCTTCAGCCGCAGCTTCAACCATTTTTTCGCGCCATTCTTCAGCTACGTCTTTCAGATCAGCCGGAATATCCGCATACTCAAATTTCAGACCCTGAGTAGCATCATCCCATACGATAGCTTGCATTTTCAGCAAATCAACTACGCCTTCAAAGCCATCTTCAGCACCCACCGGAATCACAACCGGTACTGGATTGGCGCGCAGACGGGTTTGCATCTGTTCTACCACGCGGAAGAAGTTAGCGCCCTGACGGTCCATTTTGTTGACGAAAGCCAGACGAGGCACTTTGTATTTATTGGCTTGGCGCCATACGGTTTCAGACTGAGGCTGTACACCACCTACAGCACAGTAAACCATAACTGCACCGTCCAGTACACGCATAGAACGCTCTACCTCAACGGTAAAATCTACGTGCCCCGGGGTATCAATAATATTTAGACGATGTTCTTTAAACTGGCCAGCCATACCTTTCCAGAAAGTAGTTACAGCAGCCGAGGTAATGGTAATACCGCGTTCCTGTTCCTGTTCCATCCAGTCAGTAGTGGCCGCACCGTCATGCACCTCACCCAGTTTGTGAGTCATGCCGGTGTAGAACAGAATACGTTCTGAAGTGGTGGTTTTACCAGCATCAATATGTGCAGAAATACCGATATTACGGTATTGCTCAATAGGGGTTTTACGAGCCACGATAATTGCCTTTCTGCATTAGAAGCGGAAGTGAGAGAAGGCTTTGTTGGCTTCGGCCATACGATGTACTTCCTCACGTTTTTTCAATGCACCGCCGCGGCCTTCTGCCGCATCAATCAATTCACCAGCCAGACGCAAATCCATGGATTTTTCGCCGCGTTTACGAGCCGCATCACGTACCCAGCGCATGGCCAGAGCCAGACGGCGGGCAGGACGAACCTCAACAGGAACTTGATAGTTTGCACCACCGACACGACGGCTTTTTACTTCTACAACCGGTTTGGCGTTGGCAATGGCTTCGTTAAACACTTCAATGGCTTCTTTGCCGGTTTTCTTTTCAATCTGTTCCAGCGCACCATATACAATGCGTTCAGCCACAGATTTTTTACCGTCAATCATCAGCACATTCATGAATTTGGATAATTCGATACTGCCGAATTTCGGATCTGGCAATATGTCACGTTTCGGGACTTCTCTACGTCTTGGCATTTCAATTTCCTTAAACTATTCAGCTGGGATTCACCCACGAATATTTATGTAAATATTCACTTACTCGACAGTTTTCCTGCCGATGCGTCCAATTATTTAGGACGTTTAGCACCGTATTTAGAACGGGACTGTTTGCGGTCTTTAACACCTGCAGTGTCCAGAGAACCACGTACGGTGTGATAACGCACACCCGGCAAGTCTTTTACACGACCACCGCGAATCAGTACTACGCTGTGTTCTTGCAGGTTGTGGCCTTCACCACCGATGTATGAAATCACTTCATATCCGTTGGTCAGACGCACTTTGCATACTTTACGCAGAGCTGAGTTAGGTTTTTTAGGGGTGGTGGTGTATACACGGGTGCATACGCCACGTTTCTGAGGGCAAGCCTCCAGAGCAGGTACTTTGTTGACGTAAACCGGAGCCTGACGTCCTTTGCGTACCAATTGGTTGATAGTAGGCATATTTTCTCTTTATCCTGTTGAGTCAATACATGCCGACACCATGCCGGCAAAGCTGCTATTTTAACACTTGATTTATTACCCAGTCAAGATAATCAAGCTACCGTGCCAATATATCTGCTGGAAAAACAATCATATAAAACCATAAACATAAAACAAACCGCTGAAAATTTTTCAGCGGTTTGTTTTAGCTTTCAGCAGCAATTTTGGTTACTCACCTTTATCTGCCGCTTCAGCCGCCACTTGCTCCTGCCATTTCTGGCGACGGCTACGGTGATAAGTCAGACCGGTACCGGCCGGAATCAAACGACCCACAATTACGTTTTCTTTCAGACCACGTAAATCATCACGTTTACCCATGATGGCAGCTTCCGTCAGAACTCGGGTAGTCTCCTGGAAGGAAGCAGCAGAGATAAATGAATCAGTAGACAACGATGCTTTGGTGATACCCAGCAATACGTTATCGAAACGCACCGGTTCTTTACCTTCTGCCAACAATTTTTCGTTGGCAATCATCACATCACCACGCTCAACCTGCTCACCAGTAATGAAGTGGCTGTCACCGGCATCAGCAATGTTCACACGACGCAGCATCTGGCGAATAATCACTTCGATGTGTTTGTCGGAAATCTTCACACCCTGCAGGCGATATACTTCCTGTACTTCCTGTACGATGTAGCGCGCCAGCGCTTCAATACCCTGCAAACGCAGAATATCGTGTGGATCTACCGCACCATCAACAATGACTTCACCACGATTCACCACCTGACCATCGTGTACCAATACCTGTTTTTCTTTGGAAATCAGGGTTTCGTACGCCACACCATCTGCATCCGTGATAATCAGACGCTGTTTGCCTTTGGTTTCCTTACCAAAGGATACGGTACCGGTTACCTCAGCCAGCATGCCAACATCTTTCGGGGTGCGCGCCTCGAACAACTCGGCCACACGCGGCAGACCACCGGTAATATCACGGGTTTTAGACGAAGCCTGCGGAATACGCGCCAGCACATCACCTTTACCGACTTCCTGTCCTTCACGCACGGTAATCACCGCACCTACCGGGAAGGCCATGGAAACCGCAGTTTCACTACCAGCCATGCGAATTTCTTCGCCTTTTTCATCCAATAGCTTAACGGTTGGACGCAGTAGCTTAGACTGGGTAGAAGAACGACGTTTACCATCAATCACCACCAGTGTAGACAAACCAGTTACATCATCGGTCTGTTTGGCCACAGTTACGCCTTCTTCGATATTTTCGAAGCGTACACGACCGGCAAATTCAGTAATCATCGGACGGGTATGCGGATCCCATGTAGCCAGGGTCTGACCAGCTTTAACTACGCCGCCATCTTTGACCTGCAACAGTGCACCGTAAGGTACTTTATGGCGCTCACGCTCACGACCGATATCATCATGAATCACGATTTCGGATGAACGACCAATAACAACCAGTTCACCTTTATTGTTGGCTACGTAGCGCATCTGGCTTGAGAAACGTACAGTACCGCCGGATTTGGCTTCTACCTGGCTGGCTGCAGCAGCTCGAGATGCCGCACCACCAATGTGGAAGGTACGCATGGTCAGCTGGGTACCCGGTTCACCAATGGATTGCGCCGCAATCACACCGACAGATTCACCGGCATTCACGAGTTTACCGCGTGCCAGATCTCGACCATAACATTTGGCACACAAGCCATGGCGAGTTTTACAGGTAATCGGTGTGCGCACTTTGACTTCATCGACACCGGAATTATCGATTAAATCAACCAGACTTTCGTTCAATAACGTTCCGGCTTCGACTAGCGTTTCGCCACTGGTCGGATCCACAACATCTTCAGCAGTAACACGTCCTAGAACGCGGTCACGCAGGGATTCAATAATATCACCACCCTGCACCACAGCTTTCATCACAAAACCATCACTGGTTCCACAATCATCTTCAACCACCACCAAATCTTGAGTCACGTCGACCAGACGGCGAGTCAGATAACCAGAGTTAGCGGTTTTCAGCGCCGTATCAGCCAGACCCTTACGCGCACCGTGGGTAGAAATAAAGTACTGTAATACGGTCAGGCCTTCGCGGAAGTTGGATGTAATCGGCGTTTCAATAATGGAACCATCTGGTTTCGCCATCAAACCACGCATACCAGATAGCTGTTTAATCTGCGCCGCAGAACCACGGGCACCAGAGTCAGCCATCATGTAGATGGAGTTGAAGGATTCCTGATCAACCAAATTGCCGTCACGGTCAACCACTTTCTGGGTAGACAGATTATCCATCATCGCTTTGGCGATCTTATCACCGGTACGACCCCAGATATCGACAACTTTGTTGTAACGTTCGCCGTTGGTAACCAAACCCTGACGGTACTGGTCTTCAATCTCTTTCACTTCGGCATTGGCTTCAGCCAGCAACTGTGGTTTGCTTTCTGGCACCAGCATGTCATCTACACAGATGGAGATACCAGCACGAGTAGAGAACGCATAACCGGTATACATCAAATGGTCAGCAAAGATGACAGTATCGCGCAAGCCACAGCGACGGAACGAAGCATTAATCAGCTTAGAAATTTCTTTTTTCTTCAGCGTTTTGTTAATGTGTTCGAACGACAGGCCTTTAGGCAAAATTTCTGACAGCAACGCACGACCAACGGTGGTTTCGTAGCGATTTACCACGGGCACAAACTCATCCTGACCGTTTTTCACCCATTCGCGCAGACGAACGGTAATTTTGGTTCCGAGCTCAACCTGACGGGTCTGATAAGCACGATGAACTTCTTTCACATCGGCAAAAAGGCTACCTTCACCTTTGCCGTTAATTTTGTCGCGGGTCATGTAGTACAGACCCAAGACGATATCCTGTGACGGGACAATAATCGGGTCACCATTGGCTGGTGACAACACGTTATTAGAAGCCAGCATCAGAGTGCGTGCTTCCATTTGCGCTTCCAGACTCAATGGTACGTGTACCGCCATCTGGTCACCGTCAAAGTCAGCATTGAACGCAGTACAAACCAATGGATGCAGCTGGATAGCCTTACCTTCAATCAGAATCGGTTCAAACGCCTGAATACCCAGACGGTGCAAGGTTGGTGCACGGTTAAGCAATATTGGATGTTCACGAATCACATCTTCGAGAATATCCCATACAATCGGTTCTTCCTGTTCCACCATCTTTTTGGCTTTTTTGATGGTAGTGACAGTTGGGTCAAGTTGTTCCAGTTTGTGGAAAATAAATGGTTTGAACAGCTCCAAAGCCATTTTTTTCGGCAGACCACACTGGTGTAGACGCAGGTACGGACCTACTGTAATTACAGAACGGCCGGAATAATCCACACGTTTACCCAGCAAGTTTTGACGGAAACGACCGCCCTTACCTTTAATCATGTCGGCCAGTGATTTCAACGGACGCTTATTGGCTCCGGTCATGGCTTTACCACGACGACCATTATCCAATAGTGAATCAACCGCTTCTTGCAGCATACGTTTTTCATTGCGTACGATGATGTCTGGTGCACGCAATTCAAGCAAACGTTTCAAACGGTTATTACGGTTGATGACACGGCGATACAGATCATTCAAGTCAGAAGTAGCAAAACGACCACCATCCAGCGGTACCAGCGGACGCAGATCCGGTGGCAATACCGGCAACACGTCCATAATCATCCATTCCAGCTTCATGCCGGAACGCTGGAAGGCTTCCAGTACTTTCAAACGTTTAGCGATTTTTTTGATTTTGGTATCAGAACTGGTGGATTCCAGTTCCTGCCGTAATACCGTCACTTCATGCGCAATATCCATAGCGCGCAACAGGTCACGGATACCTTCAGCACCCATTTTGGCTTCGAAATCACCGCCAAACTCTTCATATTTGCTGATGTACTCTTCTTCACTGAGCAGTTGACGCGGTTGCAATGAAGTCAAGCCCGGGTCTGTAACCACATAAGCTTCAAAATACAGAATGCGTTCAATATCACGCAACGTCATATCCAGCACCATGCCCAAGCGGGATGGCAACGATTTCAGAAACCAGATATGCGCTACGGGTGCAGCCAATTCGATATGTCCCATGCGCTCGCGACGCACTTTGGACAAGGTTACTTCCACGCCACATTTTTCACAGGTTACCCCGCGGAATTTCAACCGTTTGTATTTACCACACAAACACTCATAATCTTTGATCGGGCCGAAAATTTTGGCACAGAAGAGACCATCACGTTCTGGCTTGAACGTACGGTAGTTAATCGTTTCCGGCTTTTTCACTTCACCGTACGACCAAGAACGAATGGTATCCGGCGATGCAATACCGATTTTGATCGCGTCAAATTCTTCTTCGGCACTGGCATTTTGCAGCGGATTAAATAAGTCTGATAAAGCTTTCATATTTGCTCCTGACGATGCCGCATGCAGTAGCAGCTACTGCATGCGACCGGTGTCGGTTAATAACGTTCCAAATCCATATCCAAGCCCAAAGAGCGAATTTCCTTCAACAACACATTGAAAGATTCCGGCATACCGGCATCGATTTTGTATTCGCCTTTAACAATGTTTTCGTACATTTTGGTGCGACCATTCACGTCATCTGATTTCACAGTTAACATTTCCTGCAGGGTATAAGCGGCACCATAAGCTTCCAGTGCCCATACCTCCATCTCACCAAAACGCTGACCACCAAACTGAGCTTTACCACCCAGCGGCTGTTGTGTCACCAGACTGTACGGACCAGTTGAACGGGCATGCATTTTTTCATCCACCAAATGGTGCAGTTTGAGGTAATGCATCACACCCACGGTGACCTTACGGTCAAAAGCTTCACCAGTACGACCATCGTACAGGGTCATCTGCGTGCGGGTATCGTTAAAGCCCAGTTTCTGGATTTCCGGATCGTCTTCAGGATAGGCCAGTGCCAGCATGTTTTTGATTTCGGATTCTTCCGCACCATCAAATACAGGGGTGGCTACAGTCATCCCTTTACGCAGATGTTGAGCCAGATTGATGATTTCTTCATCATTAAACTGAGACAAATCTTCTTTCTTACCACTGCTGTTGTATACCTTCTCAAGGAAAGCACGAACTTCATCAGCAGCACGTTTTTCGGTCAGCATGCGGTCGATGCGTTCACCGATACCTTTGGCAGCCCAACCTAAATGCACTTCCAGAATCTGACCAATGTTCATACGGCTTGGTACACCCAGTGGATTCAGCACAATGTCCACTGAACGGCCGTCAGCCATATACGGCATGTCTTCAACTGGCAGAATGCGAGATACCACACCTTTATTACCGTGACGACCGGCCATCTTGTCACCAGCTTTCAGGCGGCGTTTGATGGCGATAAATACCTTAACCATCTTCTGCACACCCGGTTGCAGTTCATCACCTTGCGTCAGTTTTTTCTTCTTGATTTCGTATTGGGCATCTGATTCTTCGTGTTTGGCCTGCAAACTTTCTTTAATCAGTTCTACCTGTTTGGCGATGCTTTCATCGCTTAGACGAATATCAAACCAGTCATGGCGACTAGGCAATGAGGCTAGGTAGTCTTTAGTCACTTCACTACCTTTAGCCAGCTTCAGCGGACCACCATTTACTTTCTGACCCAAAATTAAGCGTTCGATACGGTCAAAAGCATCGTCATTGAAAATACGCAACTGGTCAGTCAGGTTCTGGCGATAGCGTTTGAGCTCAGCATCAATAATGGCTTTAGCACGTTTATCGCGTTCAATGCCTTCACGGGTAAATACCTGCACGTCAATCACGGTACCGCTCATACCGGTAGGCATACGCAGCGAAGTATCTTTAACATCACTGGCTTTTTCACCAAAAATGGCACGCAGCAGTTTTTCTTCTGGTGTCAGCTGGGTTTCACCTTTAGGTGTCACTTTACCCACCAGTACGTCACCGGCTTCGACTTCAGCGCCGATGTACACAATACCGGATTCATCCAGACGATTCTGCATACGTTCGGATAAATTCGGAATATCACGGGTAATTTCTTCAGCACCCAGCTTGGTGTCACGTGATACCACATTCAATTCTTCAATATGAATAGAAGTATAGCGGTCACCAGCTACCACCCGTTCTGAAATCAGAATCGAGTCTTCATAGTTGTAACCATTCCAAGGCATGAAGGCGATGGTCATGTTCTGACCCAGTGCCAATTCGCCCAAATCGGTTGATGCCCCGTCGGCAATCACATCACCACGGGCAATCACGTCGCCTTTCTGTACGGCCGGACGCTGGTTAATGTTGGTTGACTGGTTAGAACGGGTGAATTTCACCAGATTGTAAATATCCACACCCACTTCACCAGCAGTGGCTTCGTCGTCGTTAACGCGTACTACCACACGGTTGGCATCAACGTATTCAACGACACCACCACGGCTGGCGGCAATAGCAGTCGCACTGTCAATCGCAACAGAGCGCTCAATACCGGTACCCACCAATGGTTTTTCTGCCCGCAGACAAGGAACTGCCTGACGTTGCATGTTGGCACCCATCAAGGCACGGTTCGCGTCATCGTGCTCCAGGAATGGAATCAATGAAGCTGCCACGGAAACTACCTGCCCTGTCGCCACGTCCATATATTGTACGCGGTCAGGGGTGGCCATAATGGTTTCACCTTTTTCACGACAGGTAACCAGATCACCAATAATGCGACCTTCATTATCTAAATCAGCATTGGCCTGAGCAATAACAAAACGACCTTCTTCGATAGCAGACAGGTAGTCAATATCATTAGTTACTTTACCATCCACAACGCGACGATAAGGGGTTTCCAAGAAACCGTATTTATTGGTACGCGCATAGACAGCCAGAGAGTTAATCAAGCCAATGTTCGGACCTTCCGGTGTTTCAATCGGACACACGCGGCCATAATGAGTCGGATGTACGTCACGTACTTCAAAGCCGGCACGTTCACGCGTCAGACCACCCGGACCCAGTGCAGAAACACGGCGCTTATGCGTAATTTCAGACAGTGGATTGGTCTGATCCATAAACTGGGATAACTGGCTGGATCCAAAAAATTCTTTTATCGCAGCAGATACAGGCTTAGCGTTAATCAAATCGTGCGGCATCAGATTTTCGGATTCAGCCTGATTCAAACGCTCTTTTACAGCTCGTTCTACACGTGACAGACCACTGCGAAACTGATTTTCGGCCAGCTCGCCAACGGAGCGCACACGACGATTACCCAGATGATCGATATCATCGACTTCACCATGACCATTGCGCAGTTCAACCAACGTGGCAATGACTGAAACGATATCCGGAACAGTCAGCACATGATTGCCTTCTTTATCGGCATCAGCAAAAGTCTGTGTCATCAGACGGCCATACCAGGATTCTTGTTGTGCTTCCAGCAGTTTCTGCTGATAAGTACGGGTATTGAATTTCATCCGGCCGACACGAGATAAATCATAACTGTCTTCGTTGAAGAACAAACGGTTAAATAATGCTTCAACGGCATCTTCGGTTGGCGGTTCACCAGGCCGCATCATGCGGTAAATGGCAATGCGTGCAGCCTGCTGCCCATCGGTTTCATCCGTACGCAGAGTATTGGATACATAGCCCCCCTGATCCAGATCATTGATATAGAGAGTAGAAATTTCCTTAACTCCTTGAATATCAAACTGAGCCAGTAATTCTTCAGTGATTTCATCGTTGGTTTTGGCTAGCACTTCTCCAGTATCCGGCACGATGACATCTGTAGCCAGCACCTTACCTATCAGGCTTTCTGGTTCAACTTCTAACCATTTAATATCAGCGGCAACAATATCACGAATATTTTTAGCATTGATGCGTTTGCCTTTCTGCACCAATACTTTGCCATCTTTGTCGACTAAATCAAATTTAGCAGTTTCACCTTTTAGACGAGATGGAATCAAATTAGTATGCACGCCATCTTTAGACAGATGGTAGCTTTCACGATCATAGAACATGTTTAGAATCTGTTCTGGCGTGAAACCCAATGCTTTAAGCAAAATCGTTACCGGCATCTTGCGACGACGGTCGATACGGAAATACAGCAGGTCTTTTGGATCGAATTCAAAATCTAACCATGAACCACGGTAAGGAATAATTCGAGCTGAAAACAGTAACTTACCGGACGAATGTGATTTACCACGGTCGTGCTCAAAGAATACCCCAGGCGAACGGTGCAACTGTGACACAATCACACGCTCAGTACCATTGATGATGAACGAACCACTCGGTGTCATCAATGGTATTTCACCCATGTAAACTTCATTTTCACGTACTTCTTTTACGACATTCGGTTTAGATGACTCTTTGTCCAAGATAACTAGACGGATACGAGCTCGTAATGGAGCAGCATAGGTAATACCGCGTAATTGACATTCAGGAATATCAAATAATGGCTCGCCTAAAACATAATGCGTGAATTCAAGACGTGCGTAACCGTTATGACTGATAATCGGAAAAATAGACTGGAATGCCGCCTGAAGACCCATGTCGGCGCGTTGGTCAAAAGGCGTTTCCATCTGCAAAAACTGTGTATAAGAATCCAACTGCGTAGCCAATAAAAACGGCACTTCCAATACATTGGCGCGTTTGGCAAAGCTTTTACGGATGCGTTTTTTTTCAGTAAAAGAGTAGGACATGAACAGTCTCCAGTAGGGAGGTTTGGCAAGTAAGGTTTTATAAATACTCAGGCAATTAGCCAAACTAACAAGGTAAAATTAAGTAAATAATGGCTATTTATGTAAATATTTATAAAATTTCACTTTAGGTAGACAAGCGAAAGCAGGCTGGTAGCCTAAGCTACCAGCCTGTAAAGCACAACTGAAATTACTTAATTTCGACAGAAGCGCCGGCTTCTTCCAGTTGTTTTTTGATATCGTCAGCTTCAGCCTGAGATACACCTTCTTTAAGGGTTTTAGGTGCGCCATCTACCAAGTCTTTAGCTTCTTTCAGACCCAAGCCAGTGATGGCACGAACCACTTTAATCACGCCAACTTTTTGTGCACCAGCAGAAGTCAATACTACATCAAATTCAGTTTTTTCTTCAGCGGCAGCAGCACCACCGGCAGCACCGCCACCAGCAACAGCCAAAGCAGCTGCAGATACACCAAATTTTTCTTCAAAAGCTTTAACCAGGTCGTTCAATTCCATTACGGTCAGGTTACCAACTGCTTCCAGGATGTCTTCTTTAGTAATAGCCATGCTATTAAACTCCAATAATTGAGAATGTAAATTTAAATATATAGAGGATGAAAATTATGCAGCTTCTTCGCCGGTTTTTTTCTCGGCCAAAGCAGCCAGTGCACGGGCAAAGCCAGAAACAGGTGCTTGCATAATACCCAGCAATTTGGCCAGCAATTCGTCGCGGCTCGGTATAGAAGCAAGCTCTGCTACCTGAGCAACGTCCAGCAAGTCACCATTATATGAACCTGCTTTCAATACGATTTTTTCATCTTTTTTTGAGAACTGGTGCAGTACTTTTGCAGCAGCTACCGGGTCTTCAGAAACCGCATAAACCAACGGACCAACCATCTGGTCAGCTAATCCGGCAAATGAAGTACCTTCTACAGCGCGACGAGCCAATGTATTTTTCAATACATGCAGATATACACCTGCTTTACGGGCATTGGCACGCAGTTCGGTCATGCTGGCAACACTGATACCACGATACTCGGCAATAACCATAGTTTGAGCGTTAGCAATGGCTGCTACGATTTCGGCTACGGCTGCTTGCTTGGTTTCAATATTGAGACTCAAGGTCTACCTCCCACTGTTTTTAAACAGAGTAATACGCGTATTACTCCACCCAGCGCGGCAACCCAAAAAGACATCCGTAAGCACACTTACTTAAGATTATCTGGGACTACCGTCTGCGTAGGGTACATTTTTAAAATCTATACAATTTGCACAGATTCCCTACGGTCTTGGACATCTACTTATTTCTAAGTAGCCCGACATATAAATGCATACCATTTATATGAATTTAGATGGCAGCCTAAAATTGATTCAGACTGCCAATAACTATATATTTACTGCTTAATTAGTTACAGAAGCACTGTCAACACGCAGGCCAGCACCCATAGTGCTAGAAACTGCAATTTTACGCAGATATTGACCTTTAGCTGCTGCCGGTTTAGCTTTTACAATAGCATCTAGCAATGCATTAAAGTTTTCACGCAAATCAGCAGCTTCGAAAGAAGCACGTCCAATAGTAGCATGCACAATACCTGCTTTATCAGTACGATACTGCACCTGACCAGCTTTAGCATTTTTCACTGCTTCGGCCACATTCGGGGTAACAGTACCTACTTTAGGATTCGGCATCAGGCCACGAGGACCTAGAATGGTACCCAGCTGACCAACTACACGCATGGCATCTGGTGAAGCAATTACCACATCAAAATTCAGATTACCCGCTTTAACTTCAGCAGCCAAATCATCAAAGCCTACTACGTCAGCACCAGCTGCCTTAGCTGCTTCAGCATTAGCACCTTGAGTGAATACCGCAACGCGCACGGTTTTACCGGTACCTTTAGGTAATACCACTGAACCACGGATTACCTGATCAGATTTACGAGCATCCACGCCCAGATTAAAGGATACATCAATAGATTCATCAAATTTAGCAGTAGCATTGGCTTTAACCAGATTCAATGCTTCATCAATGGCGTACAATTTGTTGGTTTCTACAGCAGCACGGATAGCCTGCATACGTTTAGAAAGTTTTGCCATTTACACACCCTCCACATCTAAACCCATTGAACGGGCGCTACCAGCGATGGTGCGTACCGCTGCGTCCAAATCAGCAGCAGTTAAATCAGGTTCTTTAGCCTTAGCAATTTCTTCCAGCTGAGCACGAGTTACCTTACCCACTTTTTGTGTTAGAGGGTTAGAGCTGCCTTTTTGCAATCCAGCTGCTTTTTTCAGCAAAATAGATGCCGGCGGGGTTTTCATCACGAAGGTAAATGATTTATCTGCAAAAGCAGTAATCACTACCGGAACCGGCAAGCCAGGTTCTACATTCTGCGTAGCTGCATTGAATGCTTTACAGAATTCCATGATATTCAGGCCGCGCTGACCCAAAGCCGGGCCAACCGGAGGAGATGGATTGGCTTTACCTGCAGGAATCTGCAGTTTGATGTAGCCTACAATTTTTTTTGCCACTTGTTTAAACTCCAAATAAACGGGTATGACGCAGTTAATACTGCTCCCCAAAAGCAAGACCCGTGATTATAAAGAAAATTTCTTTCCCTTACAAGCACAGGTTTATTCGTGTTGTATTTTTTACAGTTAAATTTTTTCTACTTGAGAAAATTCCAATTCTACTGGTGTTTCACGACCGAATATCTGTACAGCAACGCGCAATTTATTGCGTTCGTAATTAACTTCTTCGACGACACCATTAAAGTCTTTAAATGGACCTTCATTGACGCGTACCTGCTGACCCACATCAAATAAAACTTTAGGTTTCGGTTTTTCTACACCACTTTGTACCTGATGGAGAATAGCATCAACTTCGCGAGCAGATATAGGCAAAGGTTTATTAGCGGTACCACCAATAAATCCAGTAACGCGCGGGGTATTTTTGACCAGATGCCATGAAGCATCAGTCATGTCCATTTCGACCAGAACGTAACCAGGGAAAAATTTACGCTCAGTAATACTGCGGCGCCCATTTTTTATATCTACTACCTCTTCAACCGGCACCAGTATCTGACCAAAATAATCACCCATTCCTTCACGTTCTATCCGTTCTTTCAGGGTTTTCTGAACATTTTTTTCAAAACCGGAATAAGCGTGTACTACATACCACTGTTTTGCCATGTTTAACTCCTCTTCATAAAGATGTCGAACAACAACCATGAAATCAGGCTGTCAACACCCCAAATAAATAAAGACAAGACAGCTACAAATATCAGTACAAACAGGGTCATGCGCAATGCTTCATTGCGCTCAGGCCATACTACTTTTCTGGCTTCTGACACACAATCGCGCACATAGGCAGTCAGTTCACGACCGCCCGTACTCCAGAAAAATACGATTACAATGGCCGCTACTACGCCGATTAAAGGAAATAAATAACGAATGTAAAGCGGTAATTGCGCATCCAAAGTATAGAATGCCAGAATACCTGCAGCAATCAGTATGGCTGAAAAGGTGTATTTAAGAAAATCAAAACGTTTATTACGCTTGATTTCCAGTTGCTGTTGTTGCTTAGCTTCAGCTTTTAATTGTGCTTTGGTTTTGGCTCCCACATCTTTCGATGTTTTGTTGTCCATACAACCACCTTTTTATTAATACAAAAAAGACTAACCGACCTATGGCCGATTAGTCTGTTTTTTGGCAGGCCAGGAGGGTCTCGAACCCCCAACCCTCGGTTTTGGAGACCGATACTCTACCAATTGAGCTACTGGCCTACAAAACTTTAAGCGATAACTTTAGCAACCACACCGGCACCAACTGTTCGGCCACCTTCACGAATCGCAAAGCGCAAGCCTTCTTCCAT
>NZ_JAFNPI010000028.1:0-7900 GCF_026535955.1 Snodgrassella sp. B3837 | reverse complement strand
TTCCCAGCTAGACCGTCAGCAGCAACAGCAAATCATTCGCGAACAGCAGCGTCAGCAGCAGTTTCAACAGCAAATGCAGCCCGAAGTAAATATTCGTTTACAGCCACAAGAAGAAAACCCAACACAGACAGACAAACTGAATACCAACGAAACCCCGTGTTTTGCCATCAACAGCATCACCCTGACAGGAGAAGAAGCCAGCCGATTCCAGTTTGCCCTAAAAAAAGCGCAGCGCCAGAGCCAGTTTACCGCAGGCATGTGCCTAGGCAGCAAAGCCATCAACCAGATCATGACCTTGGCACAGAATGCCGTCATCGAACGTGGCTACACCACCACCCGTATTTTAGCCACACCACAGGATCTTACCAGCGGCACCTTACAGCTCAGCGTCATTCCGGGGCGAATCCATACCATCCGTTACAATTTAGACAATGCAGCAACCACTCACGTAGAGCGTATTCGCCGCATCCAGAACGAATTTCCAGCCAGAGCCGGAGACATCCTGAATCTGCGGCAGCTAGAGCAGGGACTGGAAAACCTGCGTCGCGTTCCCACCGCTGAAGCTGATATCCAGATAGTACCGGCTGAAGCACCGAACGAAAGCGACATCGTCATCAGCTGGTCACAACGAACCATTCCCTTTCGTATAAGTTTTAACGCAGACGATTCAGGCAGCCATTCCACAGGGCGTTATCAGGGAGGCGTCACATTATCAGCAGACAATCCCTTAGGACTAAGTGATTTATTTTATATCAACTACAACCATGATTTAGGCAGCAAAGACAGTCAAATGGACAGCGATGGCAACCGCACCGGCAGCGGCACCCGTGGCTATGCACTGCATTACTCAATACCATTTGGCAACTGGCTGATAGCATATAACCGCAACCATTACCGTTATCATCAGGCCGTAGCCGGATACAACGAAAACTACGACTACAACGGCAAAAGCGACAACAGCGACATCGGACTAACGCGGCTGCTGTATCGCGACAGCCACCGCAAAACCGACATCACCGCCAAATTATGGCGTCGGCAATCCCATAATTACGTAAACGATGCCGAAATCGAAGTACAGCAACGGCATACTGCCGGCTGGGCAGTCAACCTAAATCATCAAGAATACATAGGTAATGGCACCGTCAACATCGGATTAGGTTACCGCCGTGGTACCGGTGCCGATCACAGCCTGCGGGCACCCGAAGAAGAATTTGGCGAAGGCACATCGCGCATGAAAATCATCACAGCCGACATCGGCTACACGCAGCCATTCACCCTGGGCAGACAACGCCTCAGCTTCGACAGCTCCCTTCACAGCCAGTGGAACAAAACCCCCTTAATTACCCAAGACCAGCTCTCTATCGGCGGCCGTTATACCGTGCGCGGATTTGACGGCGAAGTCACCCTCATGGGAGAACGAGGCTGGTACTGGAACAACAACCTCAGCTGGCAATATCTAGGTACCCATCAGGTATATCTGGGGCTGGATGTCGGCCACGTTGCCGGTCCCGCCACCGAAATGCAGCTGGGTAAAACACTAGCTGGTGCCGTTATCGGCTTCAAAGGCCAGATGAAAGCCGGTGGCCAGTGGTATTACGACATCTTTGCCGGCAAACCAATATATAAACCCCAGTACTTCCGTACCGCCAATACCACCGTTGGCTTCAGCCTCAACTATTCCATATAACACAATCAAACCACACATATCAGAACGCCGTTAGCCCAGGCTGTACGGCCGAATAACAGGAAAAATCATGAATAAAAACAGATACAAAGTCATATTCAACAAAAAAAGAGGAATTCTGGTTGCCGTAGCCGAAAACACCATCCGTGAAGGCAAAAGCACCGCAGACCGTAATCAAAGCGGCGGCACCATCTTCAGCAGCCTACTGGCTAGACTACCCGTATTAACCAGCTCCATCCTACTCGGATTAGGTTTATGCGTACTCATTAATCACTCTGCCATAGCAGCAGACATCCATGCCGACCCGTCTGCTCCCAAAAACCAGCAACCCACCATCCTCCAAACCGCCAACGGCATCCCGCAAATCAACATCCAGACCCCGAGCAAAGGCGGCGTATCCATCAACCAATACCGGCAATTAGACGTCAACAAACAAGGAGCCATCCTCAACAACAGCCGTAAAAGCACCCAGACCAAACAGGCTGGCTGGATACAAGGCAACCCATGGCTGGCCAAAGGCGAAGCCGGGATCATCGTCAACCAAATCAACAGCAGCAATCCCAGCCGGCTCAACGGCTACATCGAAGTAGCCGGCCGACGAGCCGAAGTCATCATGGCCAACCCGTCTGGCATCAGCGTCAATGGCGGCGGCTTTATCAATGCTGCCGGCGTCACCCTAACCACCGGCAGACCCGTACTCAATAACGGCAGCCTGGATGGCTTTCAGGTACGGGGAGGCAACATCAGCATCAACGGACAGGGGCTGGACACAAGCGGCAGCGATTACACCAACATCCTGACCAAAGCAGCGCAAATCAATGCCGGCATCTGGGCAAATAAACTCAACATCAGTACCGGCAGTAATGACATCAATGCCCAAGGGCAGATCACCGCCAACGTAAACAACGATATATCGGACAAACAAAGCATAGCCATAGACAGCAGCAGCCTAGGTGGCATGTATGCCGGCAAAATCGTACTAATCAGCAACGACAAAGGCGTCGGCATCAACAATGCCGGCCAAATCTTTGCCGGAGCCGGAGGCGTCAGCATCAGTGCCGATGGCAAACTGAGCAACAGCGGCAGCATCGTTGCCGCAGATAAAAACAGTAGCGCCGCAGAAGAGGCCACAGCAGCCATACATGCAGACAGCATCCGCAACAGCGGCACCCTGTCCAGCCAAGGCAAAATGCAATTACAAAGCCAGCAGCTAGACAACAGCGGTTTAATCACCAGTGCCGACGAATTAAACATCCGCAACCGGCAGCAACTGAGCAATCAGGGCGAAATCAACGGCGGCCGACTCGACATCAGCAGCGGTAGCATCCACAACCAGCAGGGCAAAATCATCCAGAGCGGCCAGCAAAGCCTGAAACTGGATCTGGATAAACTGAATAACAGCAGCAACAGCCTGATCGGGTATGCACCATCAGAACCCCCAACCAGCAACAGCAGCGAATCAGCCACAACAGAACAGCCAGCCAAGCCGCAGAAACCGGCAGAAAACCAAGATACTCCCGTACCGACCAGTGCCACAGGCGCAGGTCAGACCGAAGCAGCGGCGAGCACCCCCAAACAATTTGCCAGCGGCCAAATCATCAGCGAACAAGAAATTCTCAACGACAACGGCCAAATAATTGCCAATGGTGGCATCGACCTGAACGCACATAACGGCCTGACCAACCGTGGCACCCTCAACCTAAACAAATTACAAGTAAGCGGCGAACTACTCGACAACCAGCAAGGAAAACTCAACACTGGCGAAGCCCGCATCAGCACAGGCCGGCTGGATAACCGCAGTGGTGAAATCAGCAGCAGCGGACCGTTCCAGTACACAGGCAAAGAGCTGGACAACCGCAAAGGCCGGATCCAGTCGACGGAACAAATAGCCATAGAGGCAGAGAACACCGACAACAGTGATAGTGGCGTCATAGCGGCACAGAAACAACTGCAGCTGCACAGTCGTGGGCAAATTGACAATAGCAAAGGCGGGCAACTATGGAGTGGAGGTGCGGCTGAAATACAAACGGCCAACCTAAATAACAGTAGTGGCGCCATCGATAGTGACAGTCTGCAACTGAAAGCGGATAGCGTAAATAATCAGCTGGGGGCTATTCGCAGCGTCAACGCCCAGCAGCTTACCGTAACCAATCAGCTTAATAACCATACCGGCCAGATAGGCAGCAATGGTCAGCTCACCATTCAAGCCGGTAATATCGATAACACAGCGGGTAAAATCAGTGCTGCACAGCAAGCAGAAATTCACAGCAGCGGATTCAATAACCAACAAGGCACAGTAGACGCAGAAAACATAAAAATTAATGCTGACACACTAAATAACAACCACGGAGCCATACGTGCCAATGGAGAAACGCGCACCAGCATCAACCAAAGCCTGAACAACCAGCAGGGACAGATTAGCTCGCAAAAAGACGTTTATATCAGCGGTAACGCCTTGCAAATAGATAACAGCCAGAACGGACAAATCATTGCCGGCCAGAATCTTACCCTGCAAGCACAAAATCTGAATAACCCGGGCACCATTGCCGCCGGCCACGATGCAGAAATCGCATTAACAGATAACTTCAGCGTCGATGCAGACATCACCGCCGGTCACAACCTGACTATCAGCAGCCAAGGGACGATCAGTAACAGCCATACCCTTAGTGGCGGCGACAGCGTACGCCTACAGGCAGCCAGCATCAACAATCAGGCCAGCGGCACCATTCAGAGCAACAACCAAACTGAATTACAGGCACAAAGCAATATCACCAACCGTGGCCTGATAAACAGCAACGGCACCACACTAGTACAGTCCGGAAGCAGCATCAACAACATCGGTACCGGCCGCATCTATGGCGACCATGTCGCCATTGGCAGCCATGATTTACACAATCAGGAAGAAACCAGCGGCACCGAAACCAAAGCAGCAGTGATAGCCGCACGCCAGCGGCTGGACATTGGTGCAACTAATATCATTAACAAAGAACACGCCCTGCTTTCCAGCGAGGGTGACATCGCCATCGGTGGCAGCCTAAACCAACAGCATCAGGCTGTGGGCATGGCAGATAATCTGCTCAACAGCAGCGCGCGCATCGAAGCGCAGGGAAATGGCAACATCGCCGTACGGCAACTACAGAATCTGAATAATCATTTTGCTGTAGAAGAATATCTCGACAACAGTAAAAAAATCTTCCAGATACAAGAAAAAGGCAATCCAGCAATCTGGGTAGATGGAGTAGATGGAAAATTCAAAAAAGGAAAAAAAGAACTCAGTTTCAAATTCAATGACGGCACCAATAAAAAATGGAAAAAATACTCAGCTAAAGACGTAAAATGGTGGGACTATAAAAGTGATACCTACAAACAGCGTGTCACCGAAAGCCAGCCAGCAGAAATCATCATCGGCGGCGACCTAACCATCAGTGGCGAACACTGGGTCAATAACAACAGCCGTATCATCATTGGTGGCAATCTGACCGGTGGTGACAGCCTCAATCTGGAAAACCAAGAAACCAAAGGCCAGCAGCGGGTTGAAAATCATGGTCAACAAGGTGGATACAAATATAAAAATCCCAAACTGGGCTCCGGTAAAATTAAAAAAACAGGCGAAAAGCCATATAACGAAACCATCATAACCAGCCATGAATTTGACACACCAGTAAGCGTTGTACAGCAACATGCCGGCATCAGTGCCAATCAAGGCAAAGCCGAACAGGCAAAAACAGGCAATCAGCTTCAACCACAGGATAAAGCGCAGACACAGACAGAAAACCACAACCAAAGCATCCAAAGTCTCAGCCGCTTCAATACCAACTTGCCCAGCAGCAGCCTGTACCACATCAATCCCACCAACAGCGGCTATTTGGTTGAAACCGATCCAGCGTTCACCAACATGAAAAAATGGCTCGGCAGCGACTACATGCTCAGCGCATTAGGGCAGAACCCAGACAGAATGCAAAAACGGCTGGGTGATGGCTATTACGAACAAAAACTGATAAACGAACAGATAGCGCAGCTTACCGGCTACCGCCGGCTGGAAGGCTACAGTAATGACGAAGAGCAGTACAAAGCACTCATGAATGCCGGCATCAGCTTTGCACAGCAGTTTCACATCACCCCGGGAGTCGCATTAAGTGCCGAGCAAATGGCACAGCTTACCAGCGACATGGTGTGGCTGGTCAACCAGACCGTCACCCTGGCCGATGGCAGCCAGCAGACCGTACTCGTACCCAGAATCTACCTGAAAGTACGTGATAACGACGTGACCACAGCCGGCGCACTAATCAGTGCGCACAACATCAACCTGCAAAACAGTGGCAACATCAACAATCAGGGCAGCATTGCCGGCCAGAACATCCTTAATCTGGGGGCACAGAATATTAACAATAGTGGCATGCTTACCGGCAGCAAAGTAGCCCTTACCGCCAGCGACAGCATCAATTTCAACGGCGGATCCGCAGTAGGTAAAGACCTACTCAGCCTCAAGGCCGATAAAATCAACTTCAACACCACCACGGCCAGCTATGGCGATGAACGCAACGGTGGTACTGTTATCGACCGCACCGCTGGGCTGTATGTCACCGGAGACAAAGACGCTGTTCTCAGCGTAGCCGGTACCCACGGCATCACTACCCGTGGCGCCAGCATCGTCAACAATGCAGATAATGGCACAACACAGCTCAGCAGCAGTGCCGGTAGCATCGACCTCAATACCGTTACTACCCGCCGCGACATGACAGATGGCAGCAGCAGCGACAAAAACCACTGGATAAACCATTATCAAAACGAAAACGGCACCAGCATCAGTGCTGCCGGTGATATACAAATACAGGCTGCAGACCAGCTCAACATCCGGCAGGGCGACATCAACAGCGAAAACGGCAACGTCAGCCTGCACGGCAAAAACGGTGTCAATATCATAGAAGGGCGTCAACAGACCGAGCTAGACCACTCCGTCTACATCAAATCCAGCGGCCTAATGTCCAAAAAAACCAGTCTTGACCAATCGCGGGCAAACTATGATGAAGCTGTAGGCAGCAATATCACCGGCGCCAAAGTCAGCATCAGTAGTGATCAAGATATTAACATCCGTGGCAGCAACATCATCTCCGATAATGGCACAGTGCTGAAAGCCGGCCAGGATGTTAACATCACAGCGGCGTCCAACCAGTATCAAGATCAGGAATACCACAAAGAAACCAAATCCGGCCTAATGGGCAGTGGCGGCATCGGCTTTAGCATCGGGAAACAGAAAGAAACCGATGACACCACCAGCCGCCGCACCATCCACAGCGGCAGCAGCGTTGGCAGCCTCAACGGAGACACCACCATTATAGCCGGCAACCACTATACCCAAACCGGCAGCAGCGTCTCCTCCCCGCAAGGTAACGTAAACATCATAGCCAAACAGATAGACATCAACGCAGCCGAAGACCAGTACAGCCGAGACAACATCCATACCTTCGAAAAAAGCGGCCTTACCGTAGCCGTCAACGTACCCATAGTCAATGCCATCCAAACAGCCAGTACCGCCGTAAATCGCATAGGCGAAAGCAAAAACGCGCGCGTCAACGCCATGGCAGCCTTCAATGCCGGCGTAGACATGTATAAAGCCGGCAATGCCGCCGCCGACCTGGCCAACAATCCACAAAACGCCACCAATGTCAGCGTCAGCATCACCGTAGGCCAGCAAAAAAGCCGCAGTGAAACCCACAGCCGCGACAGCGTCGCCGCAGCCAGCCAGATTAATGCCGGTGGTGAAGTCAACATACTGGCAACCGGAGCCGGACAGGATTCCAACATCAACATCATTGGCTCAGATGTCAATGGCAAACAAGGTACACACTTACAGGCAGACAACGAAATCAACCTGCTGGCGGCCGAACAAAACCACAGCGAGCGCAGCAGCAACAAATCCAGTGGCTGGAATGCCGGCGTAGCCATCAGCTATGGTTCCAATGGATTAGCCTTTGGAGTGACCGCTGGTGGTAATGCCGGCAAAGGACATGGCAATGGTGACGAAACCAGCTACCGCAACAGCCATATTGGAAGCAGCAGCGGCCACACCAGCATAGTCAGCGGCGGAGCCACCAACATCAAAGGCGCACAGGTAGCAGGTAAAGGCGTACAGATTGATGCAGCCGAACTAAATATCGAAAGCTTGCAGGACACAGCCAAATACAACAGCAAACAGCAGAATATCAGCGGGCAGGT
>NZ_JAFNPI010000027.1:0-3943 GCF_026535955.1 Snodgrassella sp. B3837 | reverse complement strand
TCGTAATACTGTCCCGGAAACCTCAGGTTCATGGTGATTTGGTTATTTGCATCCAGTTCGCTGTTGCCAAATGCATCACTGTTAATTTTCCAGCTTTGTTCTCCTGCACTGTTTATTGCTCGTTATGGGGTGCCTAGATGGTCTGTTATTAAATAGTGATAGGTTGCTAATTTGGTTTTTGACCTTCGTTTATGCTGGCCTGCCGCAATGGCTGATATCCCTATCACAGTCTGTTCCTAGCCGTACGCTACTGTAGATGTAGCATATGGATTTGCCTTTTGCAGTTTTGATAGTGCTAATGCCATATGGATCAATAGCTGGTCATTGCTGGTATAGGTTAAATCATTGATCTATTCTTTTCTTTCTCCCATTTAATCAATTAATTCTGCTAATTGAACAGTCATTTTCCAAATCATCTGGAGCTGCCAATTCAATTGTAATTGGCATTATTCTGTAAAATCTGGCCGCTGCTCTGGTCTTTCTATTTTAGTTTTACCAGAGCTAAGCGGTCCCATCGGTTAAACTAATAAATTTTTGCCTACAGATAAATGATTTCATGACAAAAATCTTTATCGATTATAAACACTTCTATTCTAAAACCTTTAGGATAATCTTTAAAACCTGATACATTCTCCCGTTTCTTTTTTTCTTCAAGTGCTCTTTCTAATGAGGAAAAAGTGCCAATTTCGAATTGTGTTAAACCATTTTGTTTTGTCTCTTTAGCGTGAATTAATGTATAAACTTTGTTTTCTATCATTTTTATTACCATTTAAAAGTTTTATTATTAGATTATTTATATTGTGACAAAACCTCCACGCCACCAATCTGCATCTAAAGAAATTTCATAAATCTCTAGTCTTCTTAAATTACTTAGATAATAAAATTTCGAAAAATTTTTTTCTTTCCAAAGCTATTTCATAAGTACTATAAACCCCTAATATTTGGCTTATCTCAGCATCAAAATCTTCTGAATCAGGAGACTCAAGGGCTATTTGTTTATCACCATGATAAGAATAAGTTTCATAACATAACTGAAATACTGAAATCATTAAAATAATCCTTATTAAATTAAATTTACTACCGTCTATTTTAATTAGACTTTAAATGTAAATTAATTAACTATTTTAAATTATAGTCTATTTATAACCTCTCCATGCTTTTTTAATTTGACTATACTCTGATCCCGAACCTTTCTTTGATTTTGGTAAAACTGTATCTTTCCCATATTTTTCTTTAATTAATCTAATAGCATATTGCTCAGGAGTTTCATCTTTATATGGTGGTTTTCCTCTTGCCCAGTCGGGAGTATCGTCAGCAACTTCTTTACCTGATTGCTTTGAAATTCGTTTTTTAAATTCTCTTTTGCAATCAGAGTCTTTAGGATCACAATCTCAATTAGGAGAATTAGAACTACTATTTAAATCGATATCTACTTCATTACACTCTTTTTCCTTTTTTCTTTTATTTTTAGTTTTGTTTAAGATAGCAATTGATGGAAGTGATCCTAATTCTTTATTTCGATTTTTTATATTTTGATATAACCCATACAATGAATCACTTACAAATTTATTACATGCTGGTGACACTACACATGCACTTAAAATAGTGGCTCCTATTAATACTGGAACTATTACTTGAGCCAACTCCCCAGTTGGGTCACTATATACCAGCGGATTTCCACCTACATACCCATACGTGTTTACTCCTCCTGCTAACCCTATCGGGTCACTCTGAATATATCTCCCCGTCTTCGCGTCGTAATTCCTGAAGTAGTTGTACGACAGTCCGGTCTCTTCGTCGTAATACTGTCCCGGAAACCTCAGGTTCATGGTGATTTGGTTATTGGCATCCAGTTCGCTGTTGCCAAACGCATCACTGGTAATCTTCCAGCTCTGTTCTCCTGCACTGTTTATTGCTAGTTGTGGGGTGCCAAGATGATCTGTTATTAGGTAGTGATAGCTGGCATTTTTTAGGGTTTGGCCTTCATTTAGATTGGCCTGCCATAAGGTGCTGGTACCCCAGTCGCTGTCTGGTGCCCAACCGTACGCTACTTGCATCCGTCCTGTTTGATCCAGTTCGGCTATCAGCCCTTCGCTGTTGTAGATGTAGTAGGTGGTTTTGCCATTTACGGTTTTGCTGATACGCCGGCCAAATGGGTCGTATTGGTAGCTGGCTATTTCTCCGCTGTCGTTGCTGAGTTTACTCAGTCTCTCGAATGATTAATTTTCATCATAAAATTAATCATTTATGTGATAATTGTTTTAATAAAGATTTTGCTTCATAAATTAGATCTATAGTTGATGTTTTACTTTTAAGAACTTGTTTTAGAAATTTTTTTACTTTTAAATTTTCTTTTTCGGAAATATTGAATAATTTTGCCAACAACAAAGTAGCTCTATCGCTACCATGATTTTTAGCTTGTTTTAAATAAGTATAGTACAAATCCAGTTTTTGTGTATCCCTATATAAATAAGCCAAATTTAATAAACTATCAACGCTCCCTGCACGAATTGCTTTTTTATACCAAAAAATACTATTTTTATAATTCAATTCAACACCTAATCCATATTGGTATATTCTTCCCAAATAATCCATCGCTGTATAACTTTTATTCTCGTTAGCTAATTTTATAAATTGTCGATAGGATTTTTCATAATTCTCTAAATTAAAATTTATCTCTGCACAAATCAGTTTTCCAAAAATTTTATTGTTCAACTTTGTGGCTTTTCCTATACTTACATTTTTTTTAATATTATTTTTTTTAATATTAATATTTTTCATAATATGGTGTGCTTCTTCTATAGCATAATCAGAAACATCCCTACTGTTTAAAACCACATTAAGTAATCTTCTTACTCTTTTATGTTCTTTTTTACTTATATTATACAATTTAGCTAAATCTAATGCAGCCTCATCATCTCCTTCTTTTAAAGCACGGTATAATATATATTTCGAAGCTTGCAAATCTCCCATCTGTCGATAAGTTACTGCAATATTAGATAAATAACTATTATCTTCTAAATTTGCATTTGCTTCCCAAATTAGTGCTTTATTTAGGTTTTGACTCAGAAACTCGGAATTACCAAACATACGGCCTATTTCCCACATGCTAGAAGCCACCTTATTCCTAGCCAGCATATAGTTGATAGAAAATGATTTTTTATAATGTTTTTGTATTTCAGCCTTAGAGGCAATACTTTCAAGCTGACTCAACTTTTTTTCACTATAAATTTTCACAATAAACCTCTTTTGTTTGTCAGGCCACAATACTTATAGTTGAAGTTGTAGCCTGATATTTGTAAATTTAGATATTTACTGGAGCACACTAACTGTTGCCCCTGTTGCAACAACTCCCCCTGCTACAACTCCACATGGCTCCATCATTATACATATAATTCCACCTACTACCGCGACAGTTCCTAATATAATTCCTGTTTTAGAAGTTGATTGTTCGTTTTGTTCACCTTCATTTTCTGGTTTATCACAGCTTTGACCTTTTTTTGGCCTTTTTCTATTGCTACCATCTTCATTTTTATATTCATCCCAATCTTCGGGCTTTTCTACACTACGTTTCTTTTTGCCCCATTGATCAAACTCAAAAACTTTTCCTGGATTTTTTTTATCTAACCTCCAATGTTTATACGGATTATCAGTTCCATGTGAATTCTTAGTTCTATTTCTTTCCCCTTTACTATTTTGACGACCACCTCTACCAGCCAATCCATAAAAATCAATAAAATTCAAAGGGTTCGAGTAGGAATATTCATAAATATTTATACCACCATTCAACCCTATCGGGTCATTCTGAATATATCTCCCCGTCTTCGCGTCGTAATCCCTGAAATAGTTATACGTTAGTCCGGTCTCTTCGTCGTAATACTGTCCCGGAAACCTCAGGTTCATGGTGATTTGGTTATTTGCATCCAGTTCGCTGTTGCCAAAT
>NZ_JAFNPI010000026.1:0-1990 GCF_026535955.1 Snodgrassella sp. B3837 | reverse complement strand
TCCTTATTCTGAGCTGGATATGTTGGGAGCGAATACTTATGATTGCCATCAGCCATTATTTAATGGAAGACAAGAAGCATGTCGGAATTTGAATCTTCAACATCAGTTTTTTCAGGTACTTGCTGATGAAATCAAAGCCGGAGGATTTAAGGACACTGACATCGTAGTTGTAGGTGATCATAGCCCTCCTATTATGTTAGATAAATATAAAGACAGTTTTAAGCCTGATTCTGTGCCATATATTCACGTACGAGTAAATTGAAATAGTTTATATTTAACTAAATTTTGTAAGGTAACCTGTGTAATTACTTCTAAATTAGTAATAAAGGGTACCTTACAGTTTTTATCGCCTTTAATTTTTAAATTTCCAAATCCATAATAGTTGCAAAAATTATTTGAAGCAAAAGTATGGGTAAAAAAATCCTTCGCCCAATATTCTTATTGATGCCTTAATGTTATAAAAAATTTATATATTTTAAAAGATTTTGACTATAGAAATGGGTACTGGGAGCCAGTGGGTTTGTACATTGCAATTTACTATAAACGATAATGAAATTACAGATATTTTCTAAATTAAAGTATTGAAATTTATAGTCTGATAAAATTTTGATAGACAATCTTTTTCTAAAATAATATTTACTAATATTATTTTAGATTTTACTTTATTGTTTTATTGGGGGGAAATATTTGTACGTAATGTCAGTAAATATTCGAATTAATGTAAATATCCAAAATATATTTTCAGTCTTAATTTTCATATGATATCATTTATGAAAATTTCATTTATATGTGATCATATTTAAACTTTATATAAGAAATATTGATGAATATTGAAGTACATTTCCCTTTATTTTCCAAAGTAATACATATATTTAATAAGTATTTTTCTTTTCGGTTATGGCTTTTTATCGCTTTTTATCTAATTATAAATAATGGTTTTTTCTGGTTATCACACGCATTGATTCACTCCCAGCGGTATGTGGTTGTATTGGAATACGTTTGGATTATTCCATTATTGTGTTTGCGAAAAAATTGGTCAATATTATTATTTACCATCTCCTACGTTTGCATTTATATATTTGACATTTTGTATTGGATTAAGCAATTTTATCGTTATGAAAATTTATCAGAATTCATTGGGTTACTTTATTTTCTTCCCCAAGCTCCAAAATTATATTGGATAATTTTAGGATTAATTTTTGGTTATCTGATATTAAGTTTATTTCTAATTTTCAAATATTTGGTTCGTTTTGTTACAACGCAAATGATTCTACCATTATCTATATTATATTTATTGTTTGTATTTTGCTTTTACGATTATCGTGGTACTAATCTTTCTGATCGCTATAAGACTACTGGTTGGTGGGGCAGTTACTACGAAACTATTCAAAATTATAAATATAATATGCAAATTTTTTGGCTCAGAAAAGTCAACCCTGAGTTTTACGATTGGCCACATGGAGGTGTGTTACAAAAACAGATTAATTTGCAGCATCCCCCCAAAAAAATACTATTCATTTTAAATGAATCATGGGGTACTTTTGTACCTGAACATGGCGCTATTAATTCATCGGTAAAAGCACCTTTGCTGAATTTGCCCATTGTAAAACTAATTGCTCAGGGTGAAAATCCAGCACTCCACAGTACCATAATGGGGGAGCTGCGAGAGTTATGTGATTTGAAAGCCAAAAGTTCCAATTTTAAACTAGGCCCGTTTGATAAGTTCAAAAAATGTGTTCCGGTAAGATTACAAAAACAAGGTTACGATATACAAGCTTTTCATGGATCCTCTTCTAAGATGTATAACCGTAAAGAATGGTATCCGTATATGGGTTTGCAAGATGCACATTTTTATCCACATTTTAGTAATATAAAACTTTGTTATTCATTCCCCGGAGCTTGTGATTATAATATTGTGCATGATGTATCAGCTGCCAATAAATCTGCACAGGGTAAATCATTTATATACTGGCTAACACTGAACACCCAT
>NZ_JAFNPI010000025.1:0-1452 GCF_026535955.1 Snodgrassella sp. B3837 | reverse complement strand
CAATGCTGCGTTCCAGAAAATAACGCTAACAAATCTAGTAAGAGATATGAAGCAATCAGGAGCAACAGAGCAGCAAATAGGAATGCGGGTACTGCAATACCAGATAGCAGGGCAAGCCCTAAGTTCATACTCACTATCAGATCAGGTAGATGCATTGTATGGGACAGGGATGAGTCTGGGAACAATGCTAAACGTTATGAGCATAAAACGCGGAAAAGCGTTTTCAATGGATGAAATAAAGGCCATAACCAACCGATATAATAGTCATAGTGGAAGTCTAGTAACAGCAAACGGAGTAGTAATTAAAGATAAACCACAATCTTCTACGGTGAGCGAATCACGTGGTGCGAATAAGAGTGGAGAAAAAGGGAATACAGAACCAAAGGCAAGTAAAGATGGCGACAAAGTGGCTAGTAAAGCTGGAAAGGGGACGACTGGGAATTCTTTAGAATGGAATTCTTGGCAAAACTACAAAAAAAAGACTATTGACGGTAAACAATATGCCCAGATTGGCGATAGATTATATTCACAACATGCAGTTGATAGGATGCAACCTTCAGGATTAGGATCTCCAGCCGGTACAGTTGGCGCTGGTCGTAATATTTCTCCTGGCATCGTAGAGCACACTATACAGAATGGAACAAAAACGAGTTCTACAGTTAATGGTGTAGAGAGGATTGTGCATTGGAGCGGTGATGTAGGTGTTGTTACCGAAAGTAACGGTAAAATTATTGTGACCATTTTAAGACGGAGTGAAAAGTGATGAATTGGATATATCCTGATGTTGTTAATAAATTGAAAAAAAAATGTGATTCTTTTTTGAACAAAGAAATCGGTGTGGAAGAAATACAATCTAGCATTTATGAGGCTGAACACCAAATTTTAGCATTAGAAGAGAAATGGTTAAGAGAATTACTTTTTGATGCAGAAAATCAAATTGAATTAAACCGTTATACGATAGATAGCGATAAGTTAGAACTATCTGTTGAACCCATTATTAAGAATATAATGACAAAAATATCATAACGATAATGATCCCCACCTAATCAGTGGGGGGATCTCACTTGTTGTTTGAAACAGGAACACAAATTCAATAATTAGCTTATTGTGCTCAACTTTAATGACCACAGGGCGTCTGGTATAAAAGCCTATTTGTTCCAGCCACCTGCCTTTAATAGTTAGTTGTGGTCTGGAGTTTGGTTTTATGCCTTGTGGCACATAACCGACAGTATAAAACCGCTTATTGGGTTGTGGTGCGGTGTTTTGCCTGTTGTTGAATTTAGCTAAAATATACCTTAGTCATAGTTAACTCCTTTGAAGTTAGTTGTGTTAGCGGGTAGCAGTGTTGGTACCCGCTAATCTGCGTCATTAGCAGGCGCGACTAGTGCAGAATTGGCAGCCCAATACCTAATAAACCATCTGCCAAAAGACCAATATCCAGAAGCAATAGAT
>NZ_JAFNPI010000024.1:0-1327 GCF_026535955.1 Snodgrassella sp. B3837 | reverse complement strand
CTTACATTACAATACTTTCAGGTACTACGACCCGGATATAGGCAGATTCACGCAGCCGGACCCGATTGGGTTGCTGGGTGGGTTTAATTTGTATCAGTATGCGCCTAATGGGTTGAATTGGATTGACCCTTGGGGTTGGGCTCCTTGGAAGAAAGGAGGCTTTGATGACTGGTTTAATAATGCCTCACTCGATGAAATCAGGGCTAATAAAAAAGCAGTTGAAACAGCTTTACGCAATGGTGGAGGCAAACATGAAATGTTCCCTGTTAGCCTAGCAGCAAAAGCTAAATCATTAGGGTTTACTGCTCAGGAATTAAAGGCAATGACAGTTCCCACTAAAGATATTTATTTTGTTGATGTTACAAATAAAAAAACTGGGGCACTAATTCAAGGAGATCATCATGGTACTAAGGCTGGTTCATATTTTCATAAAGAGTTAATTAAAAGATTAAATAGAGCTAAATCGAAAAAACAAGCAATGGATATAATTGAACAAACCCATAAGAAGCATATGAGATATAAATCAGGATGTTAACTAAGGAATAGTTAAATATGAATAAAATTGATATAAATAAAGTTACCATTCAATTATGGATAGGCAATAACTTTTTAGAGGAAGAAAAATATCAACAATATTTTCAACAGTTTGAGGGTATACAAAAGGATGTATTAAACCCAAAACCAAGATGTTTATTTTGTGCAGATATTGGAGAAATCGCTTATATTACAGAAAAATTAGTTGCATTAGAAAGATTTAGTTCTTCTCAGAAAATTGAATACATTATTGATAGCATAAAAGTGAATAAAAATGAGAAAAAAAGAATTTATGAGAAATGCATTGAATTAGGTATATCAAAAGCTAATGCTTTATTTTGGTATAAAGCAAGTGAATTAACACTTAAAAAACCATACAAAGAAAACTATAACGGACTTAAATATATCGGAATATTTAATATTTAAGTTTTATTATTAACATACAAATTATTGATAATAGTTGAGATTATATATAGAAGCCTAAATTATTTTGCTTAGGCTTTTGATTAGAAAATATTTATTATCTGTTTGAATTTATATACAACTATAGTTATTAACCCTCCTCTACTTCAGGCTAAGGACGCTACCAGTACGACAACCTCGACCGACTGGTGAGTAAAAAACATACTCAGCAAGGACAGACCGATTACCACTATGACCGCACCGGCCTAATCGAAAGCTGTCGTAACCAAGTCTATTGGGAAACCTGCAATACGATGCCGAACACCGCCTGACCGAAGTTCGTATCGAAAAATTAAACCGTACCGAACGCTACGGCTATGTCTACGATGCC
>NZ_JAFNPI010000023.1:0-1029 GCF_026535955.1 Snodgrassella sp. B3837 | reverse complement strand
TAGTCAGTATACAATAGGAGGTAATCCACCTACAGGTGGTGTAGAAGATAAACCGTTTATGTATTCGCACAGTAGTTATTTTAGAGAAGTGCCTAAAGAAATATTAATAGATGAGAAGGGGAGAAATATAGATGTAAATGGAAATTTAATTGGAGATAAAACAACTAAAAATCCTTATCGAAAACAATTTAACGAAATATGGGAAAAAGGAAACAATCATAATTTAAATAAAGATAACCCATCTTCACCTGTTTTGGTTAAACCAAGTAAAACTAATTAAGAGTAAATTTATGAAATATAAAATTCAAATTTTATTAATATGTTTTCTTTGTACTTCATTGTTAGGATGTTATGAATCAAGTATAAGGTTTTGGAATGGGGGATCACATATTTCTAAAAAAGAAAACAAAGCTTATGATGAATGTATGGATAAGCTTGCAGCGTCACTTCCGCGACCTAAGACTGAATCTTCTGGGTCAAAAGAAATGCAAGAATGGCAAGTGAATGTATATGGTCCCAAATTAACAGAGTGCATGAAAAGAAAAGGTTTCTAATTCTTTAGTGTCTATAAATTAAGGCAAAGAGGAAGTGAAATGAAATATTATTCAAAAATCTTATATGTAACTGGATTTATTGTATTATGTGGTTGTAGCACCGATGTGTCTAGATATCAAAAGCAGCTTGAAGTAAATGGATATACGGGCAGTAGAGTAGTGGTTTATCCAAGGAATGGATATGCGCAGCCACCAGCAAAATATCTGGTAGATGAAAATGGGCGTTATATTGATCAGAATGGTAATCGAACCGACTCTCCGGTAGAAAATCCTTATTATAGAAAATATATAAAACGTCATAAATAAAGGTTGATTTTTGATAATAATATTCTCATGAATATCGATGCCTGAGTAATAACTTTGACAAAGACAAAGTTCAGAAAGAGCTGGATTTACAGCGTGAGGTCACACAGGAATTTGACCAAAATCGTCAAGAATTACGCAATATCTTGCATAAAATCGCCGATAATAAACG
>NZ_JAFNPI010000022.1:0-776 GCF_026535955.1 Snodgrassella sp. B3837 | reverse complement strand
CGTTGTTTTAAGGGGTCGATGACGGTCAGCAGGTTGCCGCGTTCATCATAGTAGTAGCGCCAGGTGCTGCCGTCGGGGTCGACGCTGATGGTGGGTAGGGCCCAGTGGGGTAACCACTGGGTCTGGGTGGTGCGTCCCAGTGGGTCGGTTTCGGCGGTTTCGCGTCCTTGTTCGTCATAGCTGTAGTGCCATTGTCCACCCTGGGCGTCGGTGACGCTGATGAGTTGTTGGTTGTCGTTCCATTCAAATGCGGTGGTGTGACCAAGGGGGTCGATGTAGCGGGTGATCTGGTAGACTTCGTTCCAGTAATGCTGGCTGATGCGTCCCAGGCTGTCTTTGACGGTGGTGAGGCGTTGCTCAATATCGTAGTGAAAGTGATAGTCTTCCTGTCGCTGGCCATCTGCTTCGGTCCAGTGATGGGTGACGCGCCAGGCGGTTTCGGCGGCATCGTCAAAGTGAGTCCACTGGTAGTGGCAGTGCAGGCCGGTGGGCAGGCGGTGGTAGATGAGGCGTCGGCCGGTGTCGTAGGCGAAGGTGCGGGTGTGCCGCTGTTCGGCATCGATGACGTGTTGGAGGTCGCCCTGTGCGGTGTACTGGTATTGTGCCAGTACCCGGCTGTGGCCATTGGCCAGTTGTTGTTTGATGGTGGTGACGCGTTGTGGGTGCCGGGGATGCTGATAGTGCAGGGAGAGGCGGGTGCTGCGGTCGTTGTCGGTGATTTCGATGATGCGGCTGTGGCTGTCGCGGTAAAGAAGGAGGCGGTTGTCGTTGCGATC
>NZ_JAFNPI010000021.1:0-758 GCF_026535955.1 Snodgrassella sp. B3837 | reverse complement strand
AGGAGAAGACTCGAACTTCCACACCATTGCTGGCACATGGACCTGAACCATGCGCGTCTACCAATTCCGCCACCTGGGCTTCTTTCACAACACTAAGCGCTGTGAGTCACATCAGAGAAGTTGTGCATTATATATTCTCAAGAGCAATTGTCAAGGGTATTATCTTTATGGATTGGCTGAGATTGATTATCAAAGGGAAGTTTGTTCAGCTTAATAATACCTACAAAATTACAAGACACCTAGTTAATTATCTGAATCGAATGCTTAATTAAAATATAAATTGTAAAAATATAGTACTTCAAATCCGTCTTGCATTCATCCTAGTCGGAAAATTTTTTATTTTTCCACATTAGCTGGTTATCGTGAAGCCTATTATTTTTTATTTAATACGCTTTAAATAAAAATTAAGTATCTCTGTTAAAAGTTTTTATAATCTATAATAATTGTTTTATAGATAATTTTGTACTTTATTATATTATGATATGTGTTTGATGCTACTTCATTTTTTTGTAACCAAATGAATTTTTACAGTAATACTGTTGATTATTTTAAATCGCAAATAGAATATTTTAACATAAATAATATCAGAATCAGGCTACAGCATCATTGGGTTACGTACCCAGCAATATAATCGAATATTGAGACATAAAAAAAGATATCCAATAATTTGGATATCTTTTTTTTTGGAATTCTGGTGCCCAGGAGAAGACTCGAACTTCCACACCATTGCTGGCACATGGACCTGAACCATGCGCGTC
>NZ_JAFNPI010000020.1:0-582 GCF_026535955.1 Snodgrassella sp. B3837 | reverse complement strand
ATAATATTTTTTATACTATTAGTTTCATTTCAACTGAAAAAGGAAATAACGAAAATCAGAAATCAACCCAAAAAACATGGATACGATTTGTTCGTATTATAAAAAAACAGGACGGGACAATGCAATTATTATTAGACGCTGATGCAAGTGGTTATTCTTGATTATGGTTGAAGCAATATAGCACATTACTTGAATGATTTTCATAAAGACACAACGAGAATGAACAAGAATTTATTCCGCAGTTCATCGTTAATTCTCCTAGTAATATTGGTGAATGGTTGCATACGGGGATATACCCCAGATATTGTTTTAAAAAAAGATGGTCAGCCCTGCATCAGTATCCCAGCAAATGAAGATTTTTTTATGCGAAAAAAAGAATATAGTATTATGACGACGGAGGTGTATCAAACAGGAATTGGGCAATTGTGGGAAAAAAATTATTTTGATCCATCGAAACCATATTATGTAAAAAATCAAGAATGCTTATATTTTAATTACCAGTTCCAAAATAATATTTTTTATACTATTAGTTTCATTTCAACTGAAAAAGGAAATAACGAAAATCAGAAATCAACCCAAAAA